>CAMMMG010000102.1 GCA_946497925.1 uncultured Mycoplasmatota bacterium | reverse complement strand
GTGGTAGGTGTGAACTAAGATAGTTATATTTTGAAGTTACATAGATGGAGAAAAAGCGTGACTTAAGCGTTAATTAGGTATAAGTGCATAGTTTCTATGAAATAAGATGGTACCACGGGTGATGCTCGTTCTTAGTTTATAGGAACTTTTTATTTTGGAGGTGTGATATGAATACAGAGTATGAAGTTAGGATTTTAGAAATTGATAAGAATGATTTTATTAAAAGATTAGAACAACTTGGTGCTAAGAAAGAAGAAGATTTTTTTCAAAGACGTTATGTGTATGATTTTACTCCTACTATTAAAGGAAAATGGATTAGGCTTAGAACTAATGGTAAAGAAAGTACACTTACTATTAAAAATATAATTAGTCCTTTGATAGATGGTACTAAGGAAATTGAAATAGTAGTATCAGATTTTGATAAGTGTAAATATATATTAAATGAGTTAGGTTATCATCCTAAAGGTTATCAAGAAAATAAACGTACTAGATATTATCTTGATGGGGTAGAAATAGATATTGATACTTGGCCAATGATACCTACTTATGTGGAGATAGAGGGTAACAGTGAAGAAAAGGTAATGACATTTATTAGAAAATTAGGTTATAATGAAGATGAAATAACTACATTAGATGTAGATAGTATTTATAAAAAATATGGTTATAATTTAGATGAGATAAAAGAGTTAAAATTTGAGGAGGAGTTAAAATGACATTATATGAAGAATTGAAATGGAGAGGGCTAATTAAAGATGTTGCAGGTGAAGATTTAGAGAAAATCCTTAATGGGAAACCTATTACTTTTTATTGGGGAACTGATCCTACTGCGGATAGTTTGCATTTAGGTCATTATTCATCCCTTGTTACTGCTAAACGTCTTGCTAAGGCAGGACATCATCCAATTTTGTTGGTTGGAGGAGCGACAGGTCTTATTGGTGATCCTCGTCCTACGGCAGAACGAGAAATCATTTCAAAGGAGCAACTTAATAAAAATTTGGAAGGAATAAAAAAACAAGTTAGTGATATCTTTGATGGCAAAGCTGAAGTTGTTAATAATTATGATTGGTTTAAAGGATATGAATTTACTGATTTTTTAAGAGATGTTGGTAAATATATAAATATTAATTATATGCTTGATAAAGATATTATTAGAAGAAGATTAGAAACAGGTATTACTTTTGCAGAATTTGCTTATACTTTAATTCAAGGTTATGATTTCTTATGGCTATATCAGAATAAAAACTGTGTGTTACAGGCTGAAGGTAGTGATCAGTGGGGGAATATTACAACGGGAATTGACTTGATTAGGAAAAAACTTGGAAAAGAGGCTTATGGATTTACGATGCCTTTAGTACTAGATAAATACGGCCGTAAATTTGGAAAAAGTGAAGGTAATGCTTTATGGTTGGATAGAAATAAAACTTCTAGTTATGAGTTGTATCAATATTTAATAAATGTAGATGATGAGATGGTAATTAGTTATCTTAAAATATTTACTTTTCTTAGTGTAGAGGAAATTAATGAGTTAGAAAAATCTAATAAAGAAAATCCTCATTTGAGAGAGGCTCATAAGGCTTTAGCAAGAGAAATTATTACAGATTTACATGGAAGTGAAGCTTATAAGGAAGCGGTTAAAATAAGTCAGTCTTTATTTAGTGGTGATATTAAGGATCTTACTAGTGAAGAAATAGAAATGGCTTTTAAGGGGTTAGATAAAATTGTTATAGAAAATGATATGAATATTGTAGATTTTCTTGTTAATACTGGTGTTTGTAGTAGTAAGAGAGAGTCTCGTGAGTTTGTTAATAATAATAGTATTAGTATTAATGGAGAGAAGATTAATGACTTAGAGTTTGTTATTAATAAAAGTATTGCTATAGATAATAAATATGTAGTAGTAAGACGTGGTAAAAAGAAATACTTTATTGCATGTTTTGGAGGGAAAGATGAAGAAGAATAAAAAAGAATTAAAAGTAGAACAAAAAAGATTAGTTAAATGGTTAAGAGTAATTATAGTTTTATGTATTGCTATTATAGTTATAGAAGCCTGCTATATTGGGCTTTCTTATTATAACAGAACAAAGTCTGTTGTTTATACTGATACTTTAAATAGTTTTAAAGAAACAGATGATGGTTATTTAGTTGTTGGTAATAGTGATTTTAAAAATAGTGAGTTTAATTCTTATCAGAAAGATTATAATAAAGCTAAGTTTGCTAAATATAATAGTGATTTTGAAGTAGAGTTTGAAAGTGCTTATACTAAGGGTTATTCATCATACTTTAGTGATGTTATAGAATATAATGATGGCTTTATTGCAGTAGGTGGTGCGCAGTATGATGAACAACAAGTTGAAGATAATGCTACTGATGGTTTAGTTGTTTTATATGATAAAGAAGGCAAGCAAGTTGATACTAAGAGTGTACAAATAGCAGGAGATACTACTTTTAATAAAGTATTACTTGTAGATGATGGATTTATTGTAGTTGGTCAAAGTATTTTACAAAATATGGTTATTGGTAATGATCCAGATGG
>CAMMMG010000101.1 GCA_946497925.1 uncultured Mycoplasmatota bacterium | reverse complement strand
TAGATTCACAAGATAAGAAAGGTTAGCCTTTCTTTTTTTCTGTTTTTATGTTAATATATAGCAAGAAATGGGGTATTTTAGATGTTAAGAAATAAAGATATTTTAGACGAAAAAGACAAAAGATTAAGATTAGTTAGTAAGGATGTTACATTCCCTTTAAGTAAAGATGATTTAAAGACTATTGATTTAATGGTAGAATATCTAACTAATAGTCAAATAGAAAGGTTATCAGAAAAATATAACTTAAGACCTGGTATGGGAATGGCTGCAATTCAATTAGGTATTCCTAAAAGATATTTAGTAATTGTTCATGAAGTGGATGAAGAAGAGTTTGATACTTATATTATTTGTAATCCTAAGATTATTAGTAATTCAACTGAAAAGATTTATGTAGAAATGGGAGAAGGATGTTTATCTGTAAATCGTGAAGTTGATGGTATTGTACCAAGATATGCTAGAGTTACTGTAGAAGGATATGATACTAAAGGTAATAAGATTAGAGTAAGAGCAAGAGAAGAACTTGCTATTGCCTTTCAACATGAAATAGATCATTTAAATGGTGTTATGTTTACAGATTATATTGATCCTAAAAATCCATTTAAAGATAGTGATAAATATAGACCAATTTAAAACAGGACGAACCTGTTTTTATTTTATATTTAAATATTATTTATCATAGATTAGTATTCTTTACATAAACGAACATAAATTATTTTGTTTAACATTTACAAAATAATTTATCACTGCTAGAATTAAATAGGAGGATATCATGAAGAAATACATTGTTTTATTATTTTTAGTTATTTTATTTGGATTTACTTTTGCATTTAGGAAGCCTTTATATAATTTGTATAGGACTTATTTTGTTAAAGAAGAAAAGGAAGTTACTTTGACTGCATCTAATGATTATACAAGGGACTATGATTTTAATTATGTCAAAAGAACTGATGATTTTACTCCTAGTAATTATCAAGATTTATTAAATATTTACTATACTGTTTTAAACTCTGGTGAAGAAGAATTCTCATTTTACTGTACTGATGAATATTCAGAATGTATAAACGATGTTGATAGTCTTGCTAATAATCAGAAAGTTCTTTCTACTATTAATAATTTTGTACATCCTTTTAATAGTTTTAGACATTTAGAGACTAGTTATGATGATTATGGTAAAGTTACTTTAAAGATTGAACATATTTATAGTAATAATGATATTAAATTAATAAATGCTAAAGTTGAAGAGATAGAAAAAGAAATATGGAATAATTCTATGAGTAATGAAGATAAGATTAAAGAAGCCCATAATTATATTATTAATAATAGTAAGTATGATAAAGATAGAAGTGATAACAATATTGTTAAATATAAATCAGATACTGCTTATGGTAGTCTTTTAGAAGGTTATAGTTTATGTGGTGGATATACTGATGCTATGGAACTATTTTTAGAAGATATGGGAATAAAAAGTTATAAGATATCTTCAGAAAATCATGTTTGGAATGCTGTTTATCTAAATGATGCTTGGTATCACTTAGACCTTACTTGGGATGATCCTATTACAACAGATGGTAGTGATATCTTAGAATATAACTTCTTCTTAATAACTACAAGTGAGTTAAGTGAATTAGAAGGAGAACAACATAATTATGATAAAAATGTTTATAGTGAGCTAGCTACTTAAAAAATGTTAGGAAATCAACTCCTAACATTTTTATTTTTCTTTAACTTATCTTTTGTTTTTTTCGTTTTTTCTTCATCAAAATCAATAATACCTTCCCATTCAAAAGGTTTAAGTCCTTTAAGAGCCTCACTAGCAGAAATTATTGGACGCTTTTGTTGAAAAAAACCCTCAGGAAACTTCGTTATACTTTTCTTTGCCATATAATATTTCCCTCCTATAAACTTTATCATTTATTATCGTTTACACTTTTTGTACAGTGTCATTTTGTAGCTCTTGATACATCATTTCTTTTATTTTATCTACATCGGTAAAGAATAAATCAATACCTTGTTTCTTCAAAGACATTAATTCATTAAAGTTATACTTTATTTCTTTTTGAATACCTTTTGGTACTTTATAGATTTTCCCATTAACAGTATGTTGATGAGTTAAATATTTAGGCAAAGTAGGAAAAGCATTTTGAATTAGAATTACACTATCTTTATTTGCAATTTTTCTTATCAAAACAGTATTACATCTCCCATACTTTTCTTTTTTATTAGCAATTATTTTCTTATATTTATCTACTTTACTACTTAAAGGTATAAACCATAATAAGTCTTTATCTTTTACTAAAAAATATGATGGTCTACTATGAACTCCAGAATGATTTATTGGCAAGTTCGGATCATCTACAAGTTCAAAAAAATCTCTTGATATATGGTATAAATATCCTTCTTTAATTTCCATTTTGTTCCCCCTACTACAATAAAAAGAGCTTTGTTTATTAAAAACATCGCCCTTTTAAAATTTTCCGGTAGAATAATTTATTACTCGCAACCATCTACAAGCGAGAACATCTGCGATGTAGAATAATTTATTACTCGCA
>CAMMMG010000100.1 GCA_946497925.1 uncultured Mycoplasmatota bacterium | reverse complement strand
AGTTGATGAAATATATCATTAACTACTATTTACCCACAAAAAATTTTTACACCCTTTTTATTTCTAAAATTGTTCTTATATCTTCTTTAGTTGGTAAGGTAAAACTTTCTTTTTTATTAACATACCAGTTGTGTTTTTTTATGATGTCTTTAGATAGTTCTAATTCCTCTTCAACATTTCCTTTCATAGCAAGAAAACTACCATTTTTATTTACTAAAGGCATAGTCCATAATAATAATTTAGGTAAAGCACTTACGGCTCTTGCTGTTACGATATCAAATTTTTTACCTTCTTTTATTATGTCTTCTGCACGATTGTGATAAGCTTTTATTCCTTGTAGATTTAATTTATCTATTAGATTGTTAAGGTATTTTACTCTTTTTAAAAGAGAATCCACTAAAGTTATTTCTAAATTAGGATAGAATATTTTTAAGACAAGACCTGGAAAACCTGCTCCTGTTCCAATATCACAAAGAGTATTAACTTTAGATAAGTCATATATTTTGGCTAGAGTTAGACTATCATAGAAATGTTTTAGATAAACATCTTCTTTTTCTGTTATTCTTGTTAGATTCATTGTTTTATTAGTCTCTATTAAGGTATTATAAATAATATCTAGTTGTTCTAGCTTTTCTTCTGTTACATTTAATCCTAAAGCTTCTACTTCTTTTATAAATTTTTCAATAGTCATTTAGATTCCCCTTTTCTTTAAATATACAGAAATAATTGCGATATCTGAAGGATTAACTCCACTAATTCTGCTTGCTTGTCCTAATGTTATAGGTCTAATATTTTCTAGTTTTTCTTTCGCTTCACTAGCAATATTAGGAATATCTTGATAGTTAATATCTTCTGGTATTACTTTATCTTCTAGTTCTAACATTTTTTGTGCTTCTTCCATAGACTTTTTAATATAACCTTCATATTTTACATTTATCTCTACTTCTTTCAGGACTTCTTTAGAATAATTTAATTCTTTAAAGTTAGTTAAATCTTCAATAGATAGTTCAGGTCTTTTTAATAAATCATATAATGTAATACTATCTTTTAGAGGAGATGTATTTAATTTTATTAAGATTTCGTTTATTTCACTCTTAGGTGTAATTTTTGTTTCTTTTAATAGAACTGTTAACTCTTCTATATCTTTTTTCTTTTGTAAGAAATTATTATAAATATCATCTTTTATTAGTCCTATTTTATGACCATACTCTCTTAATCTTAAATCAGCATTATCATCTCTTAATAGAAGACGATATTCGGCACGTGATGTTAAAAGACGATATGGGTCTTTTACTCCTTTTGTTACTAAGTCATCTATTAAAACCCCAATGTAAGATTCGTTTCTTTTTAAGATTAAAGGAGATTTTGCTTCTAATTTTAGAGAAGCATTAATTCCAGCGATTAGTCCTTGTCCTGCTGCTTCTTCATAACCACTAGTACCATTTATTTGTCCTGCTGTATAAAGATTTTCAATTAATTTTGTCTCAAGAGTTGGTTTTATTTGTCTTGAATCAATAGCATCATATTCTATAGCATAAGCATATTTTAATATTTTAGCATTTTCTAAACCAGATAGACTATGAACCAGTTGTTCTTGAACATAGTGAGGCATACTTGTTGAGAAGCCTTGTAAATATAGGTCATCATAATAAATACTTTCAGGTTCTAAGAATAATTGATGACGTTCTTTATCACTAAATCTAACTACTTTATCTTCAATAGATGGGCAGTATCTTGGTCCTACTCCTTCAACATAGCCTCCATACATACTAGATTCGTTTAGATGTTCGTTGATTATTTTATGAGTTAAATCGTTAGTATAAATTAAATAACATGGTAATTGGTATTTATAAGCAAGAGCGGTAGTATTGTCATATGAGAATGTTATATCTTTTCTACTTCCTAATTCTTCTTGCATTTTAGAAAAATCAACACTACTCTTTTCAATACGTGGAGGAGTTCCTGTTTTTAATCTTAAAATATTAAAGCCTATTTTTTTTAAGAAAGGACTTAAGTAATTACTAGCTTTCTCACCGTGAGGACCACCTGCAGTCTTTTTGTCTCCTACTAATATTGCTCCTTTTAGATATGTTCCTGTTGTTAAAATAACAGCTTTAGAACTTATTTCTTCTCCACTTTCTAATACTACTCCACTAGCTTTATTATCTTTTATAATAAGTTCTTTTACTAACCCTTCTTTAATATCTAAGTTATCTTGACAATTTAAAGTATTTAACATTTCTTCTTTATAGATAACTTTATCTGCTTGAGCACGTAAGGCTCTAACAGCAGGACCTTTTTTAGTATTTAACATCTTCATTTGTAAAGAACTCTTATCAGTATTTTTAGCCATTTCGCCACCTAAGGCATCTATTTCTCTTACAACTATTCCTTTAGCAGGTCCTCCTATGGAAGGATTACATGGCATATCAGCAATATTATTAATATTACCTGTTACTAAAAGTGTCTTGTGGTTAAGTCTCGCACTGGCAAGACATGCTTCTATACCGGCATGACCTCCTCCTACAACAATTACTTCATAATTCATCTAACATCAC
>CAMMMG010000099.1 GCA_946497925.1 uncultured Mycoplasmatota bacterium | reverse complement strand
CATTATTTTGAAAAACATACTCTACTTTTATATGTGGTTCTACTCTTTTACCTATAGTTTCTTTAAAGATTTCATAATTTTCTTCTTTTATTATAAAGACTATCTTTTTAAAACCTGCATTAATAGCATCATAGATAGAATAATCTATAATAAACTCGCCATTAGGTCCCACTGGTTCTATTTGTTTTGGTCCTCCAAATCTACTACCCATACCGGCAGCCATGATTAGTAATGTTTTATCTTTCATATGTCCTCCTCTAACTTTTTTCTTTTAAGAATCTTTTTAATAAAAAGGTTAAAAAATAGGGAAAGGTATAAAACTTACCATTAAAACCAATATTCTTATTACATAGTTTTATCCCATATTTTATATCTTTATATTTATCACTTTCTATTAATTTATTAAGTGATAAAGTCTCATTGTCACTTGCTTTCACTTCTATAGGTATAAGCGAGTCTTTATCTCTAATAAAGAAGTCCATTTCAATTGTCCCTTTTTCATTTTTATGAAAGTATAGGGAATAACCTTCCTTAACTAACATTTCTCCTACTATATTTTCATAGAGAGCACCTTTGTAGGTATTAAAGTTTTTATTAACTCTTAAATCTTCTCCTGCTTCATCGTCAAGGGATGCAACTAAAAGTCCTGTATCTTTAAAATACAATCTATAATTATCAGGATTATAGTTACCTTTTAGGGGTAGGAAAGGAGTTTCCATGCAATAACTTATATTTATAATACCAGCATTAGATAGCCAATCTATAACACCAACATATTCTCTATTTCTAGCATTATGTTCTATTTTAGATATTTGGAATTTCTTATTTTCATTTCCTAAAAATACCGGTATTTTTCTATAAACATTTAAAATCTTTCCTTTATCTAATCCTCCAGCATATTTAGTAATATCTTCTTCATAATCTAAAAGTATTTGTCGTTGCATATTAAGAATACCAGAATAATTCTTTTGTTCAACAAATCTATTTACAATAGCAGGCATTCCTCCTACTATCATATATTCTTTGAAATTTTCTAGCATAACACTATACATTACTTTAGGTAAGGGTTTACAGTTTAGCATATAGGAATACATTTCTTCTATTTGCGTTTCTTTATATCCTTTAGCCCATAAAAACTCTTCAAAGTCCATAGAATTCATTTCATAGTCTTGTTTATTACCAACACTATTAGATTCTATTTCTTGGTAATTAATACCCATTAGAGAGCCTGAACAAATAACATCATATCTACCATCAATATTAAATGATTTTAGTGAAGTAGTTGCATTAATACAGTCTTGGATTTCATCAAAAAATATCAATGTTTTACCAGTGGTAAAGTTAAAGTTAGGATTAATTAAAGATATATTTCTTATTATTGTATCTACATCAAAACCATCATCAAAGATATTTTTGTATTGTTTTTGTAAAACAAAATTAATCTCAACTACATTTTCATAATTATTTTTACCAAAGTTTTCTATAGATTCTGTTTTTCCTATTTGTCTTGCTCCTTTAACAATTAAAGGAAGTTTATTCTTATCATTTTTCCAATCTATTAAATATTTATCGATTTTTCTTGTTAATCTTGGCATTCTATCACCCTCTATATAGATTATATCACAAAATTCCTGCGTTTTTATATGTTATTTTCACAAAATTCCGGCACTTTTCAGCTTATTTTTCACATTTTTCCATTTTGGTAGATATTTATGTGTTATTTTATAAAAATTCTAACCATAATATCTTTTTAAGTAAATTACTTTGTCATGAATTGATACACCTATTACATCTTCATCATTTTCATCTGTTATCTTCCTACCGTAGATACCATCTAATTTCCCAAAGTTTACGACATTATTGTTAATTTTATTTAACAATCTACTATTCATATAAATAGCATCTCCTATTTTAGGTAATTCGTCAATATCATAAAACTCTATATTGATATTATAGGAATTGTTATCATTATCTTTTAATGTATAATTATAGCCAGCTATATTTTCTATTATTAGTTTAATCATAATAAATTATCTCCTTTTTAGTATTCTATAAATGTTTTCCTTGTTCTTTTAACTTTTCCTCTAATTCTGGTAGTAAAGGAATATTAACTGTTTGTATGTTATGAGCATCGTGACAGAATTCTGGCCCTATTTTAATAACATTTGGTAATTCTATACTTGTTAATGAAGTATTTTTATGAAGAAAAAACACACCTATATTTGTAGCATTTGGTAATTCTATACTTGTTAATGAAGTATTATTATTAAGAAAACCGTTACCTATGCTTATAGCATTTGGTAATTCTATACTTGTTAATGAAGTATTATTAAGAAGAAAACTATTACCTATACTTGTAGCATTTGGTAATCCTATACTTGTTAATGAAGTATTTTTATGAAGAAAACTATTACCTATGCTTATAGCATTTGGTAATTCTATACTTGTTAATGTGTTATTTTTATTAAGAAAATTGTCACCTATGCTTGTAGCATTTGGTAATTCTATACTTGTTAATGAAGTATTATTAGGAAGAAAACTATTACCTATACTTGTAGCATTTGGTAATTCTATACTTGTTAATGTGTTATTTTTATTAAGAAAATTGTC
>CAMMMG010000098.1 GCA_946497925.1 uncultured Mycoplasmatota bacterium | reverse complement strand
AAAGATATTAAAGTTATAGATACTAGTGATGAAAAAATCTTAATAAAAAAGAAAAAAAGATATGATATAGATAAAATCTATAAATATCTAGATGATCATAATATTAGTAATTATCTAAAACCATTTAAAATAACTGATAAAGATTTATATTTTAATTATTTAACTAAGAAAGAGTTAGATAATGATGAAGTTGCAAAACATTTAGTATATGCTTTATCTGATTTACAGAATAAAACTACTATTTATAAAGAGATAGATAAAGATAAATTAAAAGAAGAATATGATAACTTCAATAATAGAATTAGTTATTTAGAAGAATATTATTTTACAATGCAAGAATTAATTGAAAATAAAGTCTATCCATCTCCATCAGAATATTTATTTATAAGAAATGTCTCTATTATTTATAGTGCTTTAAATTATTCTAGAAATCTAGTTCATAATTGGTATAAAATAATGAAAGATAAAAAACGTGAAAGATATGTTTATGCTCATGGCAAATGTGAGTTAAGTCATTTTATTACAGCAGATAATGATTATTTTATAAGTTTAGAAAAAGCTCATTTGGAAAGACCACCGTTTGATTTCATTAATTTCTTTAAAAAAAATTATAATGATACGGATATGATAAGTAATTTTAGACTTTATCAGCATAGATATCATTATAAAGAAGAAGAATATCTTTATTTGCTTATAAATATAACAATACCAGAAAAAATAGATATTTATCCCTCTAGCTTAAATAAATGTTTAGAATTAACTAACTTTTTTGATAGATTAAAATTAACTAGTGAGTTTATATTAAAGAATGAGAAAGATAAGAAGCACTATGAAAAGCACTAACTCAATTAATAATAATAAAGCATGGATTCTGGTTACTAAAAATAAAAGAAGAAGAGCCTGATAAAGGATAATTACTAGAAGTGCAAGTAAAGCCCCTAAATAGAAGATACTGTTTCTTCTTTTTTGTTTACAAAAATAACATCTACAGAAAGGACTATGTTTGTTTCCTTTAAATTTCATAGGCATCACCTATAATAGTTTATGAAAGATTAAAAAAGTTGTTAAAATTCTAAAAATAATGATAGAATGGAAGTAGGGGAAGTGGGACTTATGAAATACAGTATGAATAATATTGATGAGAGAGCAAGAAAAATATTAGGTTTTGATAAAGAGGAAGAGTTAGAGTATGATGAGGTAGTTGATAGATATCTTTTAACCCTTGCTAATTATGTTATTAATTTAGATGATGAAATATTCTTTACACCAGGAATATTTCATAATTTAAATTATAGTTTGTATCACTTAACAGGTTGGATTCTTAGTAATAAATATTATTTTTTAGCAAATGAAGAAGTATCAAAAAGAATGGAAGAAAATGAACGCTATGATTTATTGGTAAAAACTGCAAATCTAGTAATGGAACGTTTTATTCAAAATGGAAAGGCAGATGAAGCGAATAAAGAAGGTGCGACACTTTATGTTGTCGCTAATGCAATATATGATTTTGAGAAGTCATTAGATGCAAAAACTTTTAGTTAGGATGTGAAGTTATGAAAAAAGTAAATACATTAGTAAAGAAAAGTGATATTACTAAATTGAAAAGTTATTATGGCGAAGCTTTAGGAAATATTGATTTTAAAGCGTATGTAGATAATCTTGATGTAAGTGATGATATATTAATTAAATATACATCTAGTATAGAAGATGCAGTTAAGGAAAATAATAATTGTAAGTCTTGTCCTGGTTTAAAGAATTGTCCTAATACCTTAAAAGGACATAGGTTTACAGCTTTAAAAGATGGTAATAATTTAAATTTTAGTTATATGCCTTGTAATAAACTTATTAAAGAAGAAAATACTTATGCTTATAAAAAGAATATTACTTGTTTTGATTTGCCTAAAGAAATAAGTGAAGCTTCTTTTTCTAAAGCCTATAGAGATGATAATAAACGTTTACCTATTTTTAAATATTTTAAAGAGTTTATGGATAGTTATTTGAAAGATAAAAAAGGTAAGGGCCTATACTTAAGTGGTTCTTTTGGAAGTGGAAAAACCTACTTAGTAGCAGCACTTTTTAATGAACTTGCTAAGAAAAATATATCTTCAGCTTTAGTATATTATCCAGAACTTTTAAGAAGTTTAAAGTCATCTTTTGGTAGTGACTATGAAGAGAAGTTTGACTTTATTAAGACAGTCCCACTTTTATTATTAGATGATATAGGAGCAGAGAATACTACATCATGGAGTAGAGATGAAGTATTAGGACCAATACTACAATATCGCATGGAAGAGGAGTTGCCTACATTCTTTACATCTAATTTAACTTTAAGTGAGCTAGAAGCTTCTTTAAGTATTACTAATAGTGGTACTGAAAAAGTAAAGGCTAAAAGAATAATAGAAAGAATTAAACAGTTGACAGTTCCTTTGGAATTAATCAGTAAAAATAGAAGAAATTAAAAAAAGTTTAGAATTTAGTAGTTGACTTTAATTTTTAGAGTCAATTTTTATTTTTCCTAGTGAATTTATTAAATTGATCTTTGTTTTTGTAACGAATTATTAATATTACCTTTTTGCATTAATCCACCTTCCATGTTAGAGTTAAATCACTTTCTAGAAAGTAT
>CAMMMG010000097.1 GCA_946497925.1 uncultured Mycoplasmatota bacterium | reverse complement strand
GGATTAAAAAATCTTGAGTATAGAGGTTATGACTCAGCAGGAGTCGCATACCTTAAAAATAATAAAATAAATATTGTAAAAACAAGTGGTAAAGTAAGTAAACTTGAAAATAAACTTAATAAGAGTGATGAAAGTAATATAGGTATCGCTCATACTAGATGGGCAACCCATGGGAAAGCGAATAGTGTTAATGCTCATCCTCATGGAGTTAACCATATTACTATTGTTCATAATGGTATAATTGAAAATTTTAAAGAGATTAAAGATATGTTAGAAGATAATAACTACTCTTTTAAATCTGGTACAGATACAGAAGTAGGATGTGCTTTATTAAATTACTATTATGTAAAGTTTAATGATGTAGATAAGACTATTAAAACTTTTATGAATAAAATTATGGGTAGTTATGCTATTACCATGATTATTGATAATGACTTAGATAATCTATATGTTTTAAAGAAGGAAAGTCCTTTAGTAATAGGTATTAGTGATAATACTAATATAGTTTCAAGTGATATTAGAGCGATATTAAAATATACTAATAAATACTATATCTTAGATGACTTTGAGTATGCTAAGGTTAGTTCTAATGAAGTTATAATTAAATCTATCAAAGGAGAAATATTAAATAAAGAATTACATACTCTTGATTTAAAAGATAATGATAATTATAAAGGTCATTATAAACATTATATGTTAAAAGAGATTATGGAACAAAAAACCACTATTTTAAAGACAGTATTACCTTTTATAGAAGAAGGAATAAAATCTTTAATGACATTACCTGATTTAACTAAATTTAAAGAGATTGCTATTGTAGGTTGTGGTACTGCTTATCATGCAGGTTTAATTGCTAAATATCTTTTTGAAGAAGTTACTAATACTAGATGTAGTGTTTATCTAGCTAGTGAATATAGATATCAAAATAACTTTTTATCTAAAGATACACTAACTATCTTTATCTCACAATCAGGAGAAACTGCAGATACTATCGCTGCTTTAAAGCTTGTTAAAAGTAAAGATTGCCCTACTCTTGGTATTATTAACGTAGAAAATAGTACTATTTCTTATTTAGTAGATACATGTCTATATACTAAAGCAGGTAGTGAGATAGCAGTAGCATCAACAAAAGCTTATACGGCTCAAATTTCTCTTCTTTCTATTCTAGTACTTTCTCATGGACTAAGAAATAAAACTATTAGTAAAGATAAAGCAATAGACATAATAGATGAGTTTAAAAGTATAGAGAAACTAATCACTCCTCTATTAAATAATAAAGATATGTATCTATCTATCGCTAAAAAAATCTATAAAGAAGAAGATATCTTCTATATAGGAAGAGGACTTGATTATTATCTTAGTATGGAAGGTGCTTTAAAATTAAAAGAAATATCTTATATTCATAGTGAATCATATGCAGCAGGAGAATTAAAACATGGTACTATTTCTTTAATTAAGAAAAATACTCCTGTTATTGCTAGTGCAACTAACTCTAATTTAAATGCTAAAACTATTAGTAATTTAAAAGAAGTTCTAGCACGAGGAGCAGTTATTTACTTAATATGTGATGATAATTATAAGGATGATACCTTTACTATCATAAATATTCCTAAAGTAAGTGATTTTATTAAACCTATATTAGTTATTATTCCTTATCAATTAATCGCTTATTATACTGCTTTATTAAAGGGAAATGATATTGATAAACCTAAAAATTTAGCAAAGTCTGTTACTGTTGAATAAAGTATGATATAATAACTGCTGTGATGTTTATGAAGTTTTATGATAAAGACAATAAAGAGATTGTAATTCCAGATAGCGTTTTAGATAATGTAGTTGGTTTTGGCGCTTGTGCTACCATTTATAGGTATGACGATGATACTTGTTTTAAACTTTATGATAAAGAAGATGTTGCCTTAAGATATTATTTAAGCACTACTATGTATGAAGTATTTAAAGATATAACAAGTGATAGTTTAGTAGAAATTAAAAAATTACTATATAAAAAAGAAAACATGTCTAAATATAATGCCGATGCCTATTTTCTTAAGTACTATAAACAAGTATATGATGATTTATTATTAGTACCAAGCGATTATTTAATAGATAGTTTGAATGGAATTTTAAACTTAGCTATAGAAATTGCAAATAAGGGTATTAGAGTTGACGATTTAAAAAGAAAAAATATTATTCTAACAGCTGATAATATAATCTTAATTGATCCTGATTGTTGGAATTGTCAAAGAGGTCAAACTAAAAAAGAAATAGCACAATTAAATATTAATAATATAATGTCTTTGTTTGGTAATATCGCTAAACAAAACTTAATAGATAATCATATTGATTTTCTTATAGAAAACAATTTATATGATTATGTTATTTGTGATAAATTATTTCCTTTAACTAGTAATAAAGATAGAGCGATGAAAGTTTTATATAAAAGACTTAACGGATATAAACGACCAATAGACTATGTTTATAGTTTAAAGAAGAAATGATTAAAACATCATTTCTTCTTTAAATGTATTATAATTAGATAATTGGGAATAATATAATTATAGTATCACTTATGAAAATGTAAAAAAACTATTGTAAAGTTAAAAGAAATATGCTAGAATTAATTTGTTAATGTTTTATGGCGAGATAGCTCAGTTGGCTAGAGCGCTCGGTTCATACCCGAAAGGTCGAGGGTTCGAATCCCCCTCTCGCTACCAAAAGGAATTCTGCTCGAACTTT
>CAMMMG010000096.1 GCA_946497925.1 uncultured Mycoplasmatota bacterium | reverse complement strand
GGTGTTACTAAAGTTAGTGAGACTAAAAATACTATTGAACTTTACTTTAATAGAGAATCTACTAGTAAGTTAAATACAGAAGATTTATTTATGAATGCTTATCAGATTACACCTATGTTTAGATTTAAGAGTAGAGAAAGTGATTTAACTATTATCTTAGATATTGTTAAATTAGAGAAGCATCCTATCTATTATTTAGTTGCCTTGTTATCTAGTATGGTGAGTTAAGTTTTTCTTTACATATTGAATAAAATAGTGTATAATATGTGGCAAATGAAGGGAGAGAGGCTTTGTGAGAAATATATTAGATTATGAAAATTTGGTAACTGATATTAAGCATCAAGAGTTATTTAGAATTAAAAATGATTATGATGATGTTTTTAATGATGATATTTTTTTTAAGGGAATAGAAGAGGAAATGTTATTGTTAAGCTTTTCCAAAGTTTATAAAGGTGAAGATAAATATTTTTCAATTTTTTATAATAGACATTTAAATATAATATGCTCTTTTGAAAAGTATCACAATGAGTTTTTTATTACTATAGTTAGTCCGTTTTTAAAGAATACTATAACAGTTAATAGCTTCCAATCTCTTAAAAAAGTGATTCAACAAATTTCTTCCGAACCTGTAAGAGCACTTAAGGTTGAAGATTTACCATTGATTTCAAAGAATATGAAAAATATAGTTAGGAGAGCTGTTTTGCAGGAAAGACACTTGGTTGCTAAAAGTCGAAATTTTACTGATAATGAAATAGATTTTATTTATAGTAAGTTTTGTGGAATGAATGATTATTATTATAATGATGACGTTGAAAATGTTTCTTTTATGAATTATGTTACTTGGGATACATTTTGTCTAGAAAAGACATTAAAGGAATTGGTGCTTAAAAAGTTACCAGATGAAGCAGAAGAATTGTTGAAATATAGAAATTATAATGCTACTGAATCTAAAGTTTATTCAAATTTTTTAAAGAGTAGTTATAGATAAGAGCTTAGGCTCTTTTTCTTTTGTCCTCTTGACTAAACCCTTTTATCTTCTTATACTTATTAGTAGAATTGGAGGCTATGATGGTAGTGGTTAAAGAGGATATTTTAAAACAGCATAAACAAATATTAATGACAGCAGGGGTTGAACTTGCTACTAATAATACTAATTCTTTAATAGAAGATGATATTATTAATGGAGTTATAGAAGTACCACTTGAAGCGATGGATACAGTTAAACAAAGAGTTCTTAATATTGCTAAACATAATAATTTAATTTTAAATAGTGATAAATTTAATGAAGTTTTAATTAGTTATAAAGATGACTTAAAAAAAGAATTTAGAAATATTTTTAAGAAAAGAATAAAATTAATAGAAGATAATTATTCTAAGTTTGATGATGATAAGCCAATGGAGTTAATTAAAAACTTAAAGAAAGAGTTAGTTAAGTTTAATAAAGAAACGAAAAAAGAAGAGAAACAAGTTCTTACTAGTCTTGTTAAAGAGAAACTTGTAAGTAATTTAGATTTAATAGTTAAAGATGATAATACTACCTTTAAGAAAGATGCTACTAAGTTTTTACAAACTACTTATGTTAAACAAATATTAGAGACTGTTGATATGAAAATATTAGTTAAAGATACGATACTTCTTAATAGCTTAAAAGAACAGATAGAAAGATTTGTTTTTACGATGGAAAATTCTCATTTATTTGATTAAGTGAGAATTTTTTTGTGTCTTTAGTTAACTGGAAATAATTACCAAGGAAAAAACTACTTCTTACGTATATAATATTATTAGATACATTATTTTTTATAGTATAAAATTGGGCAGATAATGGAATAATACTACTGTAAAGGAAGGAGCATATATGAAAACAACAGGTGTAGTAAGAAGAGTTGATGATTTGGGAAGAATAGTTATTCCTAAAGATATTAGAAAGTCTCTTAGGATTAGAGACGGTGAGACTTTAGAGTTTTTTGTAGATAAAGAGACTATTAGTTTGAAGAAATTTTCTACTAGTGAAGATTTGAGTGAAATGGCACAGTCTTTGCTTGATACTATTCATATGACTATAAGTAAAAGTATTTTTGTTACTGATAGAGATAAAGTGGTAGCAGGTACTGGTAAGTTAAAAAAAGAGTTTTACGGATTTAATATTTCTTCAAGATTAGAAGAATATTTATTTCAAACAGAGAGTTTAGTAAAAGGTACTAGTTTAGTAGAAGAGATTATAGATAGTAAAAATAAAGGGGTGGAGTATAAATATATTCTTAGTCCAATACTTTCTGATAGTGAGACTATTGGTTTAGTTTTTATGGTTATTGAAGATAGTAAGAGTTTTACTGAGGAAGATGAACATATAATCCAGATAATTGCTAATTTTCTATCAAAATATCTTGAAGATTAATTTCTCTTGTGTTAGAATATCGTTATTAAAAGTTGTGATGAAGAGTCTTATAAACTCTAGTTATAGAGAGTTCTTGGTTGGTGGAAAAGAAACGAATGATTTTATAAGATATGGCTTCTGAACTTTCATATTGATATGTAAGTATGAACGTGCTAAGCGTTAATTAGAATAAGTGTACAAGATTTATTGTAAAGAAAGGTGGTACCACGGGTTAGCTCGTCCTTTCGTTATAATAAATCTTTTTAATTTGAGGAGGAGATATTTATGGAGAAATATTATATTACAACACCAATTTATTACCCTAGTGCTAATTTTCATATTGGGCACTGTTATACAACAATAGTAGCTGATGCTATTGCAAGGTATAAAAGAA
>CAMMMG010000095.1 GCA_946497925.1 uncultured Mycoplasmatota bacterium | reverse complement strand
TATTTGATATATCTAGAACTAAATAGTCATCCCACAACTTTTATGCAAGAACCATTTTTCTTTTAATATAAAAGAGTTTAATGAAAAATATTTTAAGTCTTGTAAAGAATTAGTTAAAGATTGGTCATCAGAAAAATTATGTGATGTTATGGAGCAGACAGAAGAACTTTATAGTATTTTTGATGGTTTAAAGAAAGTTATGGAAGTTATGGTTTCTATATATGATGATCCAATATTAGATAATGAGTTTAATAAAAAAGTTATGGGTTCTTTAGAAGAAGAACAAAGTGATATGGCATTAGAAGAGCAATATAAAAAAGACAAAAGAAAAATTTTGGAAAATATTGCTGCTTTATATGGTAGGCCAATATTAAATAATGAGTTGGATTCTTTAGAAGAAAAACAAAGTGATATGGTGCTAGAAGAGCGAAGGAAAAAAGTCAAGAGCGAAATTATGGAAAAGTTAGATGCTTCATATGATAATCAAAAAAATGATGATAAGAAAAGAGTTATAAAATTTTTTAAAGAAATTGTTAATGAAGTTATATCAGAAGACATAAGTGATTCAACAGATAATGAAGATAAGTTTTTTTATAGTATTTTAGGTGACTTTAAAAAACTTATAGAAATTATGACTTATATGTATGGTGATTTTGAATTAGAAATTAATGAAACTTTTGATGATGAAAGAGGTATAGCTAGATCAAAGAAATATAAAACTAGTGGAAGTTCAGTAAAAAATGGAGAATAAGTACTCCATTTTTCTTTTGTAAAATATAAAGACATTTTAGAATATTTCTGTTATAATAAGCTAGTAAGAAAAAGGAGGAATTATGGATAAGTTAAGTAGGAAAGAAGTATTACACGTTGCCCATTTAGCTCGCATTTCTTTAACTGAAGAAGAAATAGAGAAGTTTAGAGGAGATCTTAAAATATTAATGGATGATATAGATAAGATAAAAGATGTAAAAGATTTTGATGATGAAATGATGTATACACCAATTAATGATAATGCTAGATTAAGAGAAGATGTAGTAGGAGATATGCTAAATGCAAAAGAAACAACAATAAATGCTCCTAAAAAGAATGGAAGTTTTATAGAAGTGCCGGTGATGATTAATGAGTAAATATTTAGATTTAAGTATTAAAGAAATACATGGGTTATTAGTTGAGAAAAAAATAACTCCTCTTGATTTAGTAGAAGAAGCTTTGAATAGAATAGAAGAAAACAAAGACTTAAATGCCTTTATTACTATAAATGATAAAGTAAAAGAAGAAGCAAGTGCTTTAGGAGAAGTAGATCCTAATAATATCTTTTTTGGTATTCCTATCGCTGTTAAAGATAATATTGTAACTAAAGATTTAAGAACAACTTGTGCTTCACATATTTTAGATAATTTTATACCTATATATGATGCAACTGTTGTAAAAAAACTTAAAGATAAGAAAATGCTAATCATTGGTAAGACTAACATGGATGAGTTTGCTATGGGTTCTACTAGTGAGACTAGTTACTTTGGTGCTCCTTTAAACCCTCATGATAAAAAACGTGTTAGTGGTGGAAGTTCTGGTGGTAGTGCTGTTTCTGTTGCAGGTGGTCTTGTTCCTCTTGCCATTGGTAGTGATACAGGTGGAAGTATAAGAAATCCTTCTAATTATACAGGTATTGTAGGATTAAAACCTACTTATGGAAGAGTTTCTCGTTATGGTTTAGTTGCATATGGTTCTAGTCTAGATCAAATAGGACCAATGACTAGAACTGTCTATGAAAATGCAGCTTTATTAAATATTTTAGTTGGTGAAGATGAAAATGATCTTACTAGTGTAAAAAAAGATAAAGAGGATTTTACAAGGTTTATTGGTGAAGATATTAAAGGAATGAAGATCGCCTTACCTAAGTTCTTTATTAGTGATATTGTTGATAAAGAAGTTAAAGATAGAGTTATGGAAATTGTTTCTTATTTAAAAGAACAAGGTGCTTTGGTAGATATAATTGATATGTCTTATTTAGATACAGCAGTTAATATTTATCAAGTTATTACTATGGCTGAAGCTAGTAGTAACCTTGCTCGTTTTGATGGAGTACGCTATGGTTATAGGACAAGTGATACAACTTCTATTGATACTATGTATGCTAAAACTAGAAGTGAAGGATTTGGTGATGAAGTTAAAAAAAGAATTATGATAGGTTCATATATTTTAAGTGGTGACAATGCCAAGACTTATTATGATAAGGCTTTAATGATAAGAGATGATATTAGTAAAGAATTTAATAGAGTTTTTGAAGACTATGATTTAATTATTGGACCTGTTACAACTAGAGTCGCTCCTCTTCTTGGAACATTTAATGATGATTCTCATAAATCTTTTATGGATGATGTGTTAGTGATACCTGTTAATATGGCAGGACTTCCTGCTATGTCTGTTCCTGTGGGTAAAAATAGGGAAGGTCTACCTATTGGATTACATATAATAGGTAAAGCCTTTGATGAAGCGACTATTTATAAGCTTGCAAGTAATATAGAAGGAGGTGTTTTAGATGAGTAAATTTATTCCTACTATTGGTATAGAAGTTCATGTAGAAATTAAAAGTAAAAGTAAACTTTTTTCTTCCAGTGCTAATACTTATGGTATGGCTACTAATACGGCAGTTAATGTTATAGATTTAGGTTATCCAGGAACACTTCCTACTGTTAATAAAGAAATAGTAAGGCAAGGGATAAGAACTGCTCATATATTAAATTGTGATATTACTCGTAGAATGCATTTTGACCGTAAAAATTACTTTTATCCTGATAATCCTAAAAATTATCAAATTACTCAAAATAGAACACCTATAGGTAGAAATGGTTATGTTGAAATAG
>CAMMMG010000094.1 GCA_946497925.1 uncultured Mycoplasmatota bacterium | reverse complement strand
ACTGCTTTAACAAAAGACCATATTAAAGAGATTAAAAGACTATCTAATAATATCATTCTTTGCTTTGACGGTGATGATCCGGGAGTTAAAGCGACACTTGCTTCAGGAGAATTATTTAAAAGCGAGGGAATAGAAGTTAAAGTAATAACACTTCCAGGAGAAGACGATCCTGATACCTATATCTTAAAAAATGGTAGAGATGCTTTTCAAGGGTTAATAGATAATGCTATTTACTATAGTGACTTTAAGATTAAGAACTTATCTCGTAATCGTAACTTTGCTAGTAGCGAAGAGAAAGCTAACTATATTCATGAAGTATTAGAAGAAGCTTCTAAAATAAATGATACTATTAGAACAGAAATTATCTTAAAAGACCTTGCAAAAAAGTTTGAAATAGGGTATAATACCCTAGAAAAAAGTTTTCAGGAGTTAGTTAATAATAAAGAGATAAAAAAAGAAGTAATTACTACTCCTAGAAAAGTGCAACCTAAGAAAAAAGATAAGTATCAAAAAGCGAGCCTCAATATTATATATTATATGCTAAATAAACAAGATATAATAGATAAGGTAGAGAGTGAACATCTTGTGTTTCCTACCGAAGCTTTAAGAGCATTAGAAAGTGAAATTGTTTATTTTTATCATAAGTATGGTTTTATTAATGAAGCAGATTTTTATACTTACTTAACACCTAAAGTGGAGTTACTTAATCTCTTAAATGAAGTATTAGAGATGGACTTAAATACAACTCTTACTGAAGAAGAACTCTATGATTACTTTAAAGTAATAAGAGAGTACAATTATAAAAAAACAATCAATAATTTAGAAGAGAAAATAAGAAATGAACAAGATCCAGTAATGCAAGTAAAATACGCTGAAGAGATTAGAAAACTAAGAATAGGGGAGAGTTAAAATGGTAGAAGAAATAAAAACAATGGAACAAAGAAAAGAAAGGCTTATTAAATTAGGTAAAGAACAAGGATATATTACTTATGAACAATTAGCATCTGAATTAAAAGGATTAGAAATCGATAGTGAGAGTCTTGATGATTTATATAATAGTTTAATTGCCGAAGGTATTGATATCGTATCAGAGGATGGAAGCGATGATGCTAGTGGTGAAGAAATTACTGAGCATACTAAAACAGAAGACTTAACAATGTCTAAAGATGTTAAAATAAATGATCCTGTTAGAATGTATTTAAAAGAGATAGGTAGAATACCTCTTTTGACTAGCGATGAAGAGTTTGAATATGCTGAGCGAGCAGTTGAAGGTGATGAGGAAGCGAAAAGAATATTAGCTGAATCAAATCTTCGTTTAGTTGTATCTATTGCAAAACGTTATGTAGGTAGAGGTATGTTATTCCTTGACTTAATTCAAGAGGGAAATATTGGTTTAATGAAGGCAGTAGAAAAGTTTGATCCAACTAAAGGTTATAAATTTTCTACATATGCTACTTGGTGGATAAGACAAGCGATAACTAGAGCGATAGCAGATCAAGCTAGAACAATTAGAGTACCTGTACATATGGTAGAAACAATCAACAAACTAGCGCGAATTCAAAGACAACTTACACAAGAGTTAAATAGAGAACCAACTGATGATGAAATTGCTGAAAAACTAGAGATGCCTGTAGAAAAGGTACGTGAAGTATATAAAATAAGTCAAGATCCTGTCGCTCTAGAAACTCCTATAGGAGAAGAAGATGATTCTCATTTAGGTGACTTTATTAAAGATGATAGAATGATAGGACCAGAAGAATATACAACAGAAGAAATGCTTAAGGAAGAGTTAGCAAGTGTCCTTTTAACATTAACAGATAGAGAAGAGAAAGTATTAAGACTTAGATTTGGCCTTGATGATGGACAATGTAGAACTCTAGAAGAAGTAGGACAAATTTTTGGAGTAACAAGAGAGCGTATTAGACAAATAGAAGCGAAAGCTTTAAGAAAATTAAGACATCCATCTAGATCACGTAAACTAAAGGATTTCTTAACAGATTAAATGAAAATTAATAACAGATTAAAAACAATAGGGGATTTAGTTCCCCTTTCTTCATATCCCCTAGATATTGGATGTGATCATGCTCTTTTGTCAATCTATTTAGTGCGAGAAAAAAATATATCAAAAGCAGTCGCTAGTGATAATAAAAGTGGACCATTACAAAAAGCAGGAGAAAATGTTAAGTTCTATAAAGTAGAAGATAAAGTAGAACTTATTAAAGCCGAAGGTTTAGATTCTTATAAAGAAGGAATAGATACTATAACTATATCAGGTATGGGAGGACTTAATATTAATAGAATATTAGAGGATAATAAAAAATCTTTAAAGAATATTAATACCTTGATACTTTCTCCTAATAATTATTCTTTGGCAGTTAAAAGAAAATTAGTAAAGTTAGGATATTATATAGATAATGAAGTTTTAGTAAAAGAAAATAATATTATTTATGAAATATATGTCTTTAAAAAAGGAAGAAAGTACTATTCTTATAAAAAACTATTTTTAGGACCTGTTTTAATGTTAAAAAAAGATAATATTATTAAAGAGTATTATAGAGACTTATTAGAGACTAAAAAAGAGATACTTAAGGTCTTACCTAAATCCTTTGTTAGTAAAATTAGACTAACTAAAAAAGAAATAAAAATATTAGAAAAGATAATACAAAATAAATAATCTTGTTGTAATGGCAAGATTATTTGTTTTCTTTTTTGTATAATAGGAAATTCATACTTAAAATTATATTACGAATAAAAATTCGAATTTAAATTTGCATAACCACAAAAACCGAGATAACAATCTCGTATCATTAATATATCTTAAGCTAAATTAATTTTCTTTATAAACGTGATGATATCCTCTTTTAGAGTGATAATCTAAA
>CAMMMG010000093.1 GCA_946497925.1 uncultured Mycoplasmatota bacterium | reverse complement strand
AGAAAATAAAGTTAAATTTTTTGTAGAAAATACTTGACTTTATTATGGGAGGAAGATAATGAAAAATAATGTTATAACAGTAAAAGATATTAAAATTTCGATTGTTAATGATAATAATGAAGATTATATTTGTATTTCCGATATTGCAAAGGGTAAGAGTGATAATTCACGTGCTGCAGATGTTATCAGAAATTGGTTGAGGAATAGATATACATTAGAATTTTTATCTACTTGGGAACAATTAAATAATCCTAATTTTAAAGTGTTCGAATCTGAACACTTTATAGAACAGGTTGGATTATTAACTTTTACGCCAAGTGTTACAGAGTGGACTGAAAGGACTAATGCTATAGGTTTGTATGTTAAAAGAGGAAAATATGGAGGCACTTATGCTCATAAAGATATTGCTTTTGAATTTGCTTCGGCAATAAGCCCTGTATTTAAACTATATTTAATAAAAGAATTTCAACGATTAAAAGCAGAGGAAAGCAAAAACAAAGATTGGAATGCTAAGAGGCTACTTAGTAAAAATAATTATTTAATTCATACAGATGCTATTAAAAATTATATCTTGCCTAATACTGATTATTATAAAGATAAGAGCTGGTTAAAATATGCAGAAGAAGCAGATATTTTAAATGTTATTCTGTTTAAGACAACTGCTAAAGAATGGAGAAAATTAAATAAAGAACTTGCTAAGACTTCTAATATGCGTGATTATGCTACTATAAATGAATTAACAGTTTTATCTAATTTAGAGAGTCATAATGCTGAACTAATTAAAGAAGGAAAGACTAAAGAAGAAAGATTTAATATATTATCTTCAATTGCTAGTTATCAACTTAATGTCTTAAATAAAGCAAGTGAGATAAAGAAAATAGAATCATAATATTTGTAAGAAATAGTATAAATTATTATTCTCTTTTTACTTGCCTCTAAATTTCTATGTTAGTATAATAAACATATAATTTACTTATGGGGGATTTATAATGAAAAAAGTATTATTTACTGATTTAGTTGATACCTTAATTAATAGTGATAATGAGTGGACTAAAGAAGTAGAAATTGTAACTAGATATTTAAATGAGTTTTTAAGTAAAGGAAACTATGTAGCAGTAGTTACTTCTCCTAATGGTCATGGTAGTATTGGCTATATATTTAATGATATGTTAATACCTTTACATCAATCTGTTGATAAATCATTCAGAGATAGACTTGTATATTATTTACAAGGTAATGGTAGGATTTATGAAGATGATAATGTTATTAAGAAAAATACTCATGGTAAAACATATTATTTAGGTAATAATGGAGTTCATGGTATAGGTGTTTCTAAAAAAGAAGAAGCGATAGATGATTTTTTACAAGCTAAAAAAGAGCCTTTTAGTATGTATGCAATAGGGGATAATGATAGAGATATACCAATGCTTTTAAGAACTCAAGAGTTAGGTGGTTTCTCTTCTTTTATAGGTAATAGTATTGATGAAGAAGTTAGTATTAAAGATATTATTGATGAACAGTTATTTGTAGAGTTTCACTTTCCGTTGCAAGATGAAATAAGTAAGAAAAAAGGAAGTGAAGACTATAATAAATTAACAGAAGAAGAGATGACTATATTTATAAAAAGAGAAGAACGTAGAAAAGAGTTATATCAACTTTTTAATGAAGGTAAATTAGATATAGATAAAATAAAGAAAGACTATTATAAAATCTATGAACTAAGTAATTATCAAACATTTAGTTGTAAATTATGGCATAATGATTATGATTATTATGAGAATTATCCTTTTAATAAAGATATGATAGATAAAATTCTTTCTATGGGATGTTTTAACTCTTTTGAAGATTATTATGTTAAAGTATTAAAAAGATAGTATAATAGGATAAAGGAGTGAAATATCTAATGAGATCTTTATTAAAAAGTCCTTTGTTTTATGGAGTTATTTATGTAGTATTATATTTTATTGGTTACCTAGTACTTGCTTACTATAATTATACTTATTTTGGTATTATTAAACTTATTTCTATTATAATAATTTTAATAACTATAATTTTGGGAATTATAAGTATATATAAAACAAAGAAAGAAAAGAAAATTAAGCTTTTTACATCGTATATATTTATTGAAGTAGTAACTGTTATATTATTATTCTTGATTTTAGGATATTTTTTAGGAGATAGAGATAGTGTTGTTACTCTATATAATAAAAAGATGGTGGAATCAAGGAGTAGATTTTTAGTTAGTGACTCAGTTTCCTATTATGACTATATTAATCCTTTTGTTAGAGGTAATACTTTAAGAAAGAAAATGCATTATGATAAAGAGATTAGTAAAGAAAATTATTCAATGACAGAGTTTTTTGATGATGAGGGCAACTTAATTAATTATACATATAGTCAAAATATTGAAGAAGAAATAGAAGTAATGGATGTTAAAAATGGTAGTTATGGTTCTACTACAATAGAGAGCTTTTTATCAAGTATTATATATGAAAGTAGATTTAATAAAACTGATATAATTAGAGTAAGAGTTATTGATTCTGCTTTAGCAGGAAAAGATATAATTATTGTAGAAAAATCTACTGATAATGGCTTAAGTTTTAAAAATATTTTAGAAAACTATGATAAATATCTAGTTGTAAATAGAGATGCGGATGTTTCTTTTGTTAATGAAGATATAGGTTTTATCTTTGATTTAGGATTATTAGGCCGTGATGATAGATATAAAAAGTTTTTAGTTACTACTGATGGAGGGAAGACATTTAGTGATGTTTCTATTACTATAAATGGTTATGGAGATTTAGACTATTATTACATTAATTACTTACCTCGTTTAAAAAATGATAAACTAGTTTTAACTGTATCAGTTCCTGATAGTGATGATTTAATAGATATAGAGTTAGTTAGTAATGATAATGG
>CAMMMG010000092.1 GCA_946497925.1 uncultured Mycoplasmatota bacterium | reverse complement strand
ATTTAGGAATAAAAGATTTAGTAGTAACAAGTGATGGTATTAAATATGGTAATGAGAAAGTATTAACAAAATATGAAAAAAGATTAAAAAGATTACAAAGGAAATTATCAAGACAAATTAAAGGTAGTAAGAATTATTTAAAGACAAAAGAAAAGATAGCAAGGTTAAATGCTAAGATAAAGAATTATAGAAAACATTATTTAAATAATATAGCGAACGAAATAGTAAATGAGCACGATATTATTGTAACAGAGAGTTTATTAGTAAAAAATATGTTTAAAGAAAAAGTAAAAGCATTTAACAAAAGTCTATCAGATGCAAGTTTAAGTAAATTATGTTCTCTAATAGAATGGAAAAGTAAGATAAAAGGAAAGTATTATTATAAGATAAATACTTATTATCCGAGTAGTCAAATATGTAGTCACTGTGGTTATAAGAATAATGAAATAAAAGATTTAAGTATAAGAGAATATGACTGTCCGGAATGTGGAGTACATAATGATAGAGATATAAATGCAAGCTTAAACATATTATTAGAAGGTTTAAAATTACACTATAACTTACAAAGTTTAGTTTAAATAATGTTTGATATAATGAAAATGAACAAAGATAAATAGATTATTGAGTACGGTAGCGACTATCGGAATTTAAGCCTATGGAGAATAAGGGATACCTTATCTATGAAGTAGGAATCCTTGGAGGTAACGACAAGGTAAAAACAAACTTGTTTGTTTTATTTGTTCAATAAAGGTTGACAAATTTTCTTCTTATTAATATAATGTTAATAACAGATGAAATAATCTGTAAAAAAATATACTTTGATATTAACAAAGCATTAATAAGAGGGAGTGGAGTTTTATGAGTAATTTAAAATTAATAGTTTTAGAAAACATTAAAGAATTAGGTAAGGAAATAAATGCGGATCTAAAGAAGATTAGAAAAGATGGTTCTAATTATATGATAACTGTTATGGAAGATAGATTTTCTAATGGTGAAGGTAAAGTAAAAATACAAGATACAGTTAGAGATAAAGATATTTATATTATCTCTGATGTTGGTAATTATGATATTACTTATAATATGCGTGGGATTGTTCATCATATGGGACCTGATGAACATTTTCAGGATATAAAAAGAACAATCCTTGCTTTATCAGGCTATCAAGAAAAAATTACTTTAATAATGCCTTTACTGTATCAAGCAAGACAACATAAAAGAAAAGGAAGAGAGTCACTTGACTGTGCTCTAGCTCTACAAGAATTAGAACGACTAGGTGTTAATCATATTATTACTTTTGATGCTCATGACCCAAATGTTTCTAATGCTATTCCAAATCTTCCTTTTGAAAATTTTTATTCTACTAATACTATTCTAGAAGACTTATTAAAAACTGAAGATTTAAAAGACATTCTTGTAATAAGCCCAGATATGGGAGCGATGGAACGAGCAAGGTACTATGCAGAACTTCTAAACAGTGATGTCGGAGTTTTCTATAAAAGACGTGATCTATCTCGGGTAGTTAATGGTAAAAATCCCATAGTTGAACATACTTATATGGGTTCTAGTGTTAAAGATAAAGATGTTTTAGTAGTAGATGATATGATTGCATCCGGTTCATCTATGTTAGAAGTAGGTAAAATGCTAAAAGAACAAGGTGCTAGAAAAGTATATTTTATTGCCACGTTCTCTTTATTTACAGAAGGAATAAATGAATTTGTTAAAGCCTATAAAAACTATTATTTTGATAAACTTTACACTACTAATTTATCTTATATACCAAAAGAATATAAAGAAAAGACTTGGTTTCATACAGTAGATTGTTCAATGAATATTGCCGAAATAATTAATGCTTTACATAATAAAGAGTCTCTAACACCTTTATTAAATGGTAAAGAGAAAATATTAAAGTTATTGGAGGAGAATAAATCATGAAAATAGGTATCTTTGGAGGAAGCTTTAATCCTCCCCATAAAATGCATAAGAAAATTGCCCTTGACCTTATAAAAAAACATTATCTAGATATAATTATCTTTGTACCAACAGGTAGTAAATATAAATATAAGAATAATCTTTTAAGTGATAAAGTAAGACTAGAGATGCTAAAGTTGATGTGTATAGATAATAAAGATTTAGATGTTAGTGATTATGAGTTAAAAGACCATATTGTTTATACTTATGATACTCTAGATTATTTTAAAAATAAATATAAAGATGATGAGATATTCTTTATTTGTGGTACTGATAATTTAAGTTATATAGATAAATGGAAGAAAGGAGAAGATATTCTATCTAATAATAAATTGCTAGTTATTAAAAGAAATACTTTTGATATAACACCTTTATTAAAAAAATATAAAGACTATAAAGATAATATTATTGTTGCAGATATAGAAGAAAATGAAATATCTTCTACTAAAATTAGAGAAATGATATATAATAATAAAAGAGCAGAAGATTATTTAGATGAAAGTGTTTATTCATATATTAGAGAAAATAATTTATATAGGAGATGAGTTTATGAACTTTAAAGAGATTATACATATTTTACAATTAGGACAAAAAACTATTGCCACAATGGAGTCTTGTACTGGTGGTGGAGTAGTAAATGCTATTACTAATTGTGAAGGAGCTAGTGAAATATTAAAATTTAGTGCTGTAACTTACTCTAACGAATATAAAGTAAAAATGGGTGTACCTAAAGAAGTTATTGATAAGTATACTGTTTATAGTATGGAAACAGCAATAGAGATGAGTAAAGCGATTAGTAGTTTTGCAAATAGTAATTATGGTATAGGTATAACAGGTAAACTTAATAGAAGCGATCCTAATAATCCAACTGGTGATGATAATACTGTTTATATTTGTATTTATGATAGAGATAATAATAAATTTTATAAAGAAAAGATGACTGTTAATAAAGAAAGTCGAGCTTTAAATAAAGAACATATTATAGATAAGATTATAACAATGTTACTAGATATTATTAAGTA
>CAMMMG010000091.1 GCA_946497925.1 uncultured Mycoplasmatota bacterium | reverse complement strand
TTTAAGGATACAAGATAATAGTAAGGAGGATATTTCATTAACTTTCTTACTTTCATCTCTTCTTTATAAAAAGACTTGTAATCATTTTCTTTTGCATTTATAATTGCATAATTCTCTTCATTAAAGGTCTGAAAAATAACTTTACCAGACTTATCACTTCTTCCTGCTCTTCCTGCTACTTGACTAAGTAAATCGAAAGTTTTCTCACTACTTCTAAAGTCAGGTAACATTAGTGAGGTATCAGCATTTATTACACCAACCAGAGTAACATTAGGAAAGTCTAATCCTTTGGCAACCATTTGTGTACCAAGTAATATATCTGCTTCTCCTCTTGCAAAAGTATCTACAAGTTTTTTATGGGCACCTTTCTTACTAGTAGTATCAACATCCATTCTAAGAACTTGAGCTTTAGGTAATATTTCTTTTAATTCTTCTTCTATCTTCTCAGTACCAACTCCTAAGTCTTTTAAGGATTTCTCATGACATTTAGGACATGTAACTTCATACTTAATGGCATAACCACAATAATGGCATCTTAAGATATTACTACTTTTATGATATGTAAGAGTTATATCACAATTAGGACATTTAACTGTCTCACCACAATTAGAACAAGTAACAAATGAAGAATATCCTCTTCTATTTAATAGAAGTATTACTTGCTCTTTCCTTTCTATAGTTTTATTAATCTCTTCTATTAAAGGAAGAGAGAAATGTCCTTTAGACCTACCTATTTCTTTATTCATATCAATTAACTCTACTTTAGGTAACTCTTTACCATTAACTCTTCTTTCTAGTGTCACGAGATTAAAGACATTTTTAAGTCCTCTAGCATATTCTTCTAACATAGGTGTTGCACTACCAAGTACTACCTTTGCTCCCAACTCTTTCGCTCTTTTTATCGCTACATCTTTAGCATTATATCTAGGATTATTATCTTGTTTATAAGAATCACTATGACACTCATCGATAATGATAAGACCAAGATTTTTTAAAGGTGCGAATACTGCACTTCTAGCACCTATTACAATATCTGCTTCTCCTTTTACAATTCTTCTATACTCATCATACTTCTCTCCATCTGACAAGGCGCTGTGGAGTAAGGCTATATTATTTCCAAACCTTTCTTCAAACCGTTTAATTAACTGATGTGTTAGAGATATTTCAGGTACTAAAACAATACTCTTTAACCCCTTTTCTAAATACTTATTAATTAATTCCATATAAACTTCCGTCTTCCCACTACCAGTAACACCATATAGTAAAGATACTATATTTTCAGTATTTAAAATATTATTGACAGCATTTTCTTGTAATGAAGTTAATTTTTTTATTTTTTTATCACTTTCTTCATAATCAAGTCTATAAACTTCTTCTTCTAAAACTCTTAAAATATTATTTTTAACTAAAGTATTAAGAATAGAGATAGAAACATCTTTTAACTCCTCACGACTTAACTTTTCTTTACCTTTAAACAACTCTACAACTTCTTTTTGTTTATCAGTTAATTTCTTATCATAATCATTTAAATAATATACTTTTCTATATTTTTTCTTAACATCACTTTTAATACTAGCTTTATATCCTTTAGGAAGCATAACTTGATAACAACTAATTAGTGATGCTAAGGTTGTTTTATGTAAATATTTACCAAGTTCTAACAATTCTTTAGTGAGTATTACTTCTTCATCTAAAACTTCTTCTATTTCTTTTAATTTATCTACACCACTATTTTTATCTTTCTCTAAAATAAATCCTACTAAAGTTCTATTGCCAAAAGGAACCCTTACTCTTTTGCCTACTTCTATTTTATCTTCTAAAGATTTAGGAACTAAATAATCAAAGATTCTATCTACACTTTTATTAGTTATCTCAACTAAAACTCCTATTATCAAAGTAACACTCTCCTTTCTTACTAAAACTTTAGTTCGTAAAATGATTTAAAGAAAAAGGCTTATGCAAATAAAGCCATATATACTAAAAATCCAAAGAAAATTGAACTAACTATCAGACCATTAATCTTCTCAAAGTTACTACTTTTATATTTAACACCAACACCTATCATCATTAAAGCTCCACCAATTAATCCACCAATATGAGCGGCATTATCAATACCAGGAACCATAAAACCAAGTATTAAGTTAATAACAATCAAAGGTATAATTTGACTCTTAATAACCGTACCAAGATAAACCCTATAATGATATCCAAAATAAAGTAACGCTCCAAGAAGACCAAATATCGCTCCACTTGCTCCTACACTTAAAGCATCAGGTGTTACTACTACTGATAATAAAGATCCACATACTGCACTAAATAAGTAAACAACTAAATACCTCCATTTACCTATAAAGCTTTCTAACTGCATACCTATAATCCATAAAGCGTACATATTGAAAAGTAAATGGGCAATATTTGCATGAACAAACGCCGCAGTGATTAATCTATAGTACTCTCCCATTTTAACAAATGGCCCATAACTTCCAAGATAAGTTATTATAGTATCAGAATTACCTAAAAGCATAGGAATAAAGTATACTAACAAATTAATTATTATTAATGCATATGTAACAATTGGTTTCTTAGGCGAAAAAACATCTGCAACTTTTTCTTGATCTTTCTTATTATGATCATTTATATCATTAGTAACTTTAACAAATAATTCTATTCCCTCTTCACTAAATTTTAACTTACGAGAAAGGTCAGGAAAAATAGATTTTAATAATTTATTTTTCTTAACATCAGCATCTTCATGTACTTCAACTGCTGTTATATTATCAGTTTTAAATTCATCTAAATTAACCGCTCCACCTAAATCCAAAAAGATACTTAGTGTATTTAATTTGAATGATAAAGTTTTCTTCTTTATTTTTCTTAAGATTCTATTAGTCTTAAATATATCAAATTTATATTGTTCATCATTATGAATATATCTCATTACTAATCTAACTACTTTATAATCTTCATCTAGGTTTTCAAGCCATATCTCATCTTCAGCACCTTGTAATATTATAGGTGTATACCCTTTTTCAGTAATAAAGTAATGAAGAAGTTTCATAGCTAGAGTATTTTTCTCATTCATATCTATAA
>CAMMMG010000090.1 GCA_946497925.1 uncultured Mycoplasmatota bacterium | reverse complement strand
TTGGAAGAGATAAAGCTTATCTATATTATAGAGGAGAGAAGGAAGCTTTAAAGATAGTTAGTAATTTGATAGAAGAAGAGAATATTGATTGTGATTTAAAGAAAAGTAAGTCTTATTTATATACATTAGATCCTTCTAATATTAAGAGAATAGAAAAAGAAAAGGAATTACTTTCATCTTTTGGAGAGAAGACTACTTCTATTAAGAAATTGCCTAATGGAATGAAAGTAGAATCAGGTTTTTATGTTAATGATACATATACCTTTCATCCTTTAAAATTTATAAAAGAAATAGTTAGAAAATCTATTAGTCTTAATCATAGAGTTTATGAAAATACTAAGATAATTAAAATAGAAAAAGAGGGAGACTATTTTAAATGCTATACTGAAAAGAATATTATAAAGACTAAAAAGATAATCTTAGCTCTTCATTATCCATATTTTTTATTACCATATTTAATGCTACTTAAATGTTATTTAGAGAAATCTTTCTTAGTATGTTCAAGTGTTAATAATAGTTATGACTTTAATGCTATTAATATAGAGAAACCTTTAAAATCTATGAGGTATTATAATGATTATTTATTAACTGTATCATCATCTGCTAATCTTGCTTTTGCATCTAATAGTAAAAAAATGGTTAGTGATTTAGAGAATAATACTAATATAACTAATTATGATTATGTGTGGAGTAATTATGATTTAATGACTTTAGATCATCTTCCTTTAATAGGTTTTATTGATGACAATTTAATACTTTCTACTGGTTATAATACTTGGGGTAACTCTAATGGTATACTTGCAAGTGCGATAATAAAAGACTTAATTGATAATAAATATAATATTTATAAAGAGTTATTTGATCCTAGAAGATGTTTTAATAAACAGAAATTAATTAATTATCCAATAAATATCTTTAGTAATCTTTATAGTTTTATAGATAGTAAAGTTAATAAAAATAAATCTTTTTATAATGGTAATCCTAAATTTACAAGAATTGATGGTAGGGATGTTGCAATTTATAAAGATGATAGAGGTAAAGAACATATTGTCTATAATAAGTGTCCTCATTTAGGATGTGGTTTGGTATTTAATGAAGTAGAGAAGACTTGGGACTGTCCTTGTCATGGTTCTAGATTTGATTTAGATGGTAAATGTATTATGGGGCCTAGTAATTATGATATTAGTTATAAATAGTTGTTTTCCTAAAAAATATTTTATGATATACTTAAAATGTAAGGAATGGTAGTTATGGATGATAAAATAATTAGAAAAAGCAAAGTTAGTATATTAAAAAGTTATGGTGAAAATTTTACAGAAAAAGAATATATTACTAATCCCGCTATTGGAAGGGAAGAAGAGATTAAACAATTAGTTTTAATATTACTTACTCCTGAGAAGTCTGCTATTTTAACAGGTAAACCTGGTGTTGGTAAAACTGCTATTGTTGAGGGACTTGCTTATCGTATTCAGTTAGGTAATGTTCCTGATGCCCTAAATGGGTATCAGATTATTAAAGTTAATACATCTGCTTTACTTGGAACAGATCCTGATACAGGTGAGAGTAAGATCCAGATACTTTTAGATGAGTTAAAAGAATATACTAACTTAATATTATTTATAGATGAGATTCATACTTTAATGGGAAGTAAGGGTGAGTCACTTGACTTTGCTAATATGTTTAAGCCAGGACTTGATAGAGGAGATATTAAAGTTATTGGAGCGACTACTACTGAAGAGTATGAAAGATATATTTTAAGGGATAAAGCTTTTGTTAGACGTTTTCAAAAGGTTGAAGTGTTAGAACCTACAAGAGAGCAGACTATTGCTATTTGTATGGGTACACTTCCTAAAATAGAGAAGAAGACAGGTGCTAAGTTGATGTATGATCCATATGTTAAACAGAAGATTATGGCTTTTTTAACAGATCTTACTAGTGAATATAGAAGAATATATGAAATAGGGTCAAGATATCCTGATGTAACTCTAACTATTTTACAACAAGCTTTTTCTTATGCTATTTATAATAATAGGAAAGAGGTAAATATCTTTGATATTGAGAAAGCGATAGAAAATACTAAAAATGTATATCCTGATGTTATTAAAAAAGAGCTTCCTAGATTTAAAGAAGAGTTTAAGAATGAGATAGCGGATGGATTAGATAGAGGATTAGCACATGCTTAAAAAAATAGCTTATTACCTAAGATTAATTTCTGTAGTTTTATTTGTTATATTTGTCTGTTTACTATTAGGTGTAGTATTTAATTGTGGTGCTTTTGGTATATCTTTTCTTGTTATGTGTGGTTTATTTGTTTTAATTAATATATTTACAGTACTTAGTAGAAAAGATATTTATAAAGAATTAGTTAGTTATAATTTAATTTCCTTTGCATTAACGTTTTATTTAGGAATAATAGTAGTTAAATTATATACAGATTATAGAGCTCATAGTACGATGTATATGATAAACTATGATTACTTTAAGACTAATTTTATTATTATAGATTTAGTTATATTAGGAATTATTTTAAATACTTTATTTATTTACTTTTATGACATAAAAAAAGAAGACTAGTGCCTTCTTTATTTTATATCAATAAGTCTTTTATTTTCGTTTTCATCAATTTTTGGAATAGAAATACTTAATGTACCATTATCGAATTTAGCTTCAATAGCATCTTCTTTAATATCTCCTAGGTAGAAGCTTCTAGAGTATTTACCATAAACTCTTTCACGACGTAGATATTTTTTATCTTCATCTTTATCTTCTGTGTTTTCAGATTTTTCAGCAGTTATAACTAAATTTCCTTTGTTACATTCTACTTTAATTTCTTCTTTCTTAAATCCTGGTAAATCCATTTCTACATGGTATGTGTTATCTTTTTCATAGATATCACAATTCATCATCTTACTTCCTTCATTTCCAAATAATTGATCAAATGCATTATCAAAATAAAATCTTGTTGGTAACATATATTATCACTTTCCTTTCACAATTATGTTATAGCACTAACTTTAGCACTTGTCAAGTTAAAGTGCTAATTATTTTTTATTATTTACATATTTCTATTTTTTATACATTATTGCACAGCAAAAAAGAGCAAATTAATTTAAAAAGAAGAGATTTATGTATAAAGGAAGA
>CAMMMG010000089.1 GCA_946497925.1 uncultured Mycoplasmatota bacterium | reverse complement strand
ATCTGTCCTTTACTGTTAAAGATGGAGAAATATTTGGATTACTTGGAGAAAATGGAGCAGGTAAGACTACTACCTTTAGAATCATTATGGGTTTAATTGATTCTAATGAAGGAGAAGTTTTACTTGATGGTAAGAAAATCGATTATAACTTAACTGATAAAATAGGTTTTGTTACAGAAGAGAGAAGTTTACTTACTAAACTTACTGTTTCAGAACAACTTACCTTTTATGGAGTATTAAAAGGTCTTGATGAGAGAACCATAGAAAAAGATATAGATAGATGGCTAGAAAGATTTGATATTTCTAGTTATAAGAATAGAAAGATTAAAGAATTATCTAAAGGTAATCAACAAAAGATACAGTTTATTTCTGCTATCATTAATCATCCTAAACTATTAATATTAGATGAACCTTTTACGGGACTTGATCCTATTAATGTTAAATTAATGAAAGATGCTATATATGATTTACAAAAAGAAGGAACATCTATTATCTTTTCATCACATCAGATGGAATATATTGAAGACTTTTGTGAGAAATTAGTTATCCTTGTAAAAGGTCATCCTGTAGTAAGTGGAATGTTAAAAGATATTAAAGAAGAATTTGGTATTAAAAATATTATGTTAAGAGGAGATGATTTACCTCTTGATAAAATAAAGAAAGTAAAAGGGGTATTAGATGTTTCTAAAGTAAGAGGAGAAATAGAAGTAAAAATAGAAGATAAAACAGTCGCTCCTAAGATATTCTCTTTAGTTAAAAACTGTAATATCACTAAGTATGATGTAGTTGAACCTACACTTAATGAAATATTTATTGCGAAAGTAGGGGGTATCCATGAATAGAAAATTCCTTTATCTAACTAAAGTTAGTTTAAGAAAAAAGTTTAAAACTAAATGGTTTGTTATTACAAATGTAATACTTGCAGTAGCGATTATTCTTCTTTTAAATATAAATTCTATTGTCTCTTTCTTTGGAGGAGATTTTGATAGTAAGACTAATATAATTGTTATAGATAATAATACTAATAGTTATAGTTTATTTGAAAAAAATATAGAAAGTTATTCAAGTACTTTAAATAATGATGAAGATGAAGTAAAAGTAACAGTTAAAAAGAGTAATAAGAATGCTAATGAATTAAAAGATGAATTAAAAGATGATGAGATATTAGTAGAGTTAAATAGTGATAATAAAGAATACTTGAAAGCTAAAGTTACATCTAATGAGAAAGTAGATACACTAACTTATCAGGTTTTATCTCAGAGTTTAAACTCTACTAAGACTACTGTTGGTATGGCTATTAATAATATAGATGCTAGTACGTTAAATAATATTTCTAGCCCTGTTACAATAGATAGAGTAGTTCTTAATGAAGATAATAATGTTGATGAAAATATGGATCTTATTATGAGTAGTGTTTTTCCAACTATCATTCTACCATTCTTCATGTTAACTATGGTTTTAATCCAAATGGTAGGAGGAGAAATATGTGAAGAGAAAACAACTCGTAGTATGGAGATAATTATATCTAATGTTTCTCCTAAACAACATTTAATGTCTAAGATACTTGCTAGTAATATCTTTGTTATTGTCCAAGGCTTACTTTTAGTAATTTATTCTGTTATTGGCCTATTAATAAGTACAAATATGTTGAGTAGTGGAATGGCTTTACCTAGTGAAGTTACATCTATCTTTGATAGTTTAGTAGCATCAGGTTTTGTAGAAAAATTAATCTACGTAATACCTTTAACATTAGTATTAATAGTTTTATCATTTATAGCATATTCAATAGTAGCAGGAATCCTTGCCTCTATGACTGTTAATATGGAAGACTTTTCACAGTTACAAACACCATTAGTATTCCTTTCTTTAGGAGGATATTACTTGGCAATGATGGCAGGTATGTTTAATGGTTCACTTCTTATTAGAATACTTTCATATGTACCGTTCTTATCATCATTTGTTAGTCCTAGTCTTTATATGATGGGAGAGATAGGTTTAATTGATATAGTTATTTCTATTATAGTTTTAATTATCTTTATCTATTTAATGTTACATTTTGGTATTAAAGTATATAAAGTAGGAATACTTAATTATTCTAATGAAAAAGCATGGAGTAAATTCTTTAAGGCCTTTAAAAGTAAAGATGTGTAGGTATTATGTACTCAAAGTTACTTCAAAGATTAGAAGTAACTTTTTTATAGTTTTTAAGCAAAAAAGTTATTTCGTTCTTGCGAAATAACTTGACAAAACCACAATATAATTTTAAAATAAATATAGGTGATGAAAAAATGTTAAAACGGGAAGTTTATTTATCAAGAATAAGAGGCTTTTATGATTCTGATTTAGTAAAAATACTCGTTGGAATTAGAAGATGTGGCAAATCTGTAATACTTAATCAAATAGTTGATGAAATAAAAGAAAAAGGTATTGAAGATGACCATATTATATATGTTAACTTTGAACTTGTAGAATATGAAGAATTACAGGACTATAGAAAGTTAAATAAATATATTAAAGATAATATTAAAGATGATAAAATTTATTATATATTTTTAGACGAAATACAAAGAGTTGAAAAGTTTGAAACGGTTGTAAACTCACTACGTGCATCTCTTTCTAATATAAGTATATTTATAACTGGTTCTAATAGTAAGCTTTTATCTAATGAACTTTCTACAGTTTTATCTGGTAGATATGTTCTGTTTAATATTTATCCTTTAAGTTACAAAGAATTTACTGAACTATCATTAAAAAATCCTAGAAGTGAAGAAACATTTTGGAATTTTGTAAAATGGGGAGGACTTCCCAATAGAGTTCAGTTTACTGATGAAGTCAATATAAAAGATTATCTTCATAGTGTGTTTGATTCAATTATTTTAAGAGATGTAGTAGAACGGTTGGGGCTTAAAGATATAGTTTTGTTTAACCTATTATTACAATATGTTGTTGATACAACAGGAAGAGAATTTTCAGCAGATAATGTTATAAAATATTTAAAAAATGAAGGAAGGAGTATTTCTACTGAGACTTTATATATTTATTTAGATGCTCTTTGTAAGGCTTTAATAATTAATAAAATTTATAGATATGATATCCATGGTAAAGCAATTTTAAAAACTTTAAATAAGTATTATATGACTGATTTAGGAATAGCGCAGATAAAGAATAATAACTTTGAAATAAATAAGAGTTTTGCTATAGAAAACGTTGTATATAATGAATTATTAGAAAGAGGATATGATGTATATATAGGAAAAACTAAAAAAGG
>CAMMMG010000088.1 GCA_946497925.1 uncultured Mycoplasmatota bacterium | reverse complement strand
TAACTATACCAGGAGGTACTGATAGTGGAGATAAACAAAGACTTAAAGGTAAAGGAATAAAAGATTCTACTAGTAGAAAAGTAGGAGATATGTATGTTATCTTTAAAGTAGTTACTCCTAAGAAGCTATCAAGAGACCAGAAAAAATTATTTGAATCTCTTGCTAAAACTCCTTTAGATGATAGTGAAATAGATAAATTTAATAAATTTACTAAAAATAATGATTAACGTTTGACTAACACTGTGTCAAATGTTTTTCTTTACTATTATAAACAAGTATGTTATAATAATGCGTACAAAAGGGGGATATATTATATGAAAAAACCAAGAGCAACCGCTATAGCATTATCATTAGCACTTTCTATTAATATGGTAGGATGCACTAAAAATAAAAATATAGATTATTCTAATAATCGTTCTACTGTAGGGATAACTAATCATTGCAACGTAACAGTTTTTGATAGTGCTAAAAAAATTATTGAGGAAGCTGAATATTTATCTCTGTGTGATAATATAAAACCAACATATAATTATGAAGAATATTACATTACTGAAGAAGAAATAGATACAATTGTTTCTAATGCTAGCATAGTAACTACTTGTGATAATAAAGATGACGATGTTTTAAGCTTAATAAACCAAATAGATAGTAATACTGAATCATATATTAAAGATAAAGGAAATTTACTTAATGCTTTCTACATTGGGGATGCTTATGAAGAACTAGACGAAGAAAAGTTTAGAACAACGATATATGAAGCAATTATAGAAAGTCTATATAATGGAGATGAGATTAATTTAGAATATTATTGTAAGCTTAAAGATATTAAAATAGTTATAGATAAAACGAATAGTGGTGCAAACTCTTCTGCTTGTTTTGTTATGCTAGATAATAAATTTTATGGCAAAGATACACTTGTCTTATTTCTTGATAATATTATTAATCAATATAATTATTCTTTATCAATTTATAAAGAATATAAAAATGTCTATGATAATCCATCTGATATCTATCATTTTATTAAGGAACACATTTTAAAACATGAATTAAATCATGTTAATCAAACTGCATGCAATTGTCGACTTGAAAAAGGACAAATATATCTTGATATTAGTACTTTATCTTTAAATTCAACTGCTAATAGTGATTTGCCTGGCAAATTTTTAATAGAAGCTTCAGCAGAATCTAATTTATATTTAAATGAATATGATTATAAACATGATCTTTCATATACGTATTACAACTTACGCGATAAGGAAGCTTTAATACTATTGTTAGCATTGTTTTCTGATAATGAGATAGAAGAATATTATAATGCTATTAAAGATTCTGATTTACCAAAACTTTATGACTTTCTAGGAATTAATACTGAAAATGATTTTTATGATTTTTATAAAGTTTTATATCAGATTGATTCAACATATGGTTTTTCATCATTTTTAGATAATTTTATTAGTGAAAGCGAAAGAGACAATTTTACAGTTGGTCAAGCGATGGAAATTATTGGGGATGCTGCTTATACAGACTTGTATAAACTTTTTATAAAAAATGCTATAGAATATACAAATAAAACTAATGAGTTAACTTTAGAGGATAATTTATTTCTATATGAATTTGGTAGATCTATTATATTGAGTTCTTCTAATAGAGTGGAAGAAATAGCGGTTGGAGAATACAAGTATGTTTGGAATGAAGATAGAATTAAAGAATTTGAAAAATTAGATGATATTTATAAATCTTATTTAACTAGTCATTATGAAACATCATATGAAGATTTAAAAAAACTAGAAAATGATGTGATAGATAATTTGAATCATGATACTGATTTAAGAAGGAAAATGGCAAATGAATACACAGTTTTGAAACCTATACTTTTTATAAACAATATTTATGGAGGTATAATTAAAGAATATGAAAACGCTATTAAGGAAACTGAAACTGCTTATACTTATTCTCTTAACTAATTTATAGCGTTATTAATTTAAACATAAATAAGAAGATAGAATCTAATAGGTAATACATTTTCCATCTTTAATTTTTTTGTTGGAATTAAAGACTTTTCATTAAAAATTTGGTACAATAATCGTACTTGGGGGGAAAACTTTATGATTATTTGGAAAGAAGAGAGTTTTGAAGATAAAATATATGATGAAGTAGAGAAATTCTTTAAAATCCATGACTATAGTGAAGGCGATGAAACTCTTGCTTTAGATATTATAGATAGCCTAAGAGATAAAAATATTTTAGTAGTAGAAAAAGATGATAATAATTATGGTTATTTAATACCGCTATTATATGCCAGTAAAGATAAAGAAACTTTTAAAGGTTTTATCATTTCAACTGCTACCATTTCACTACAAAACAAATTAAAAGAAGAAATAGATAAACTATCTAAATTAATAAACGTAGATATCCCTGTTACCATTGCTAAAGGACATGTCAATTACGTTTGTATGAAAAGACTAGAAAAATATCTTAGAAGTTATCAAGAAAATAAGACATTAAATGAGATAAGTAGAAAAATAGAAGAGGAAATGATTGATAAAGAAGATTATCCTAATATTTCTAATGAGATTTGGACTAATATTAATGTAAACGGAGAAAACTGTAGGAAGTGTCTATATAAAGATGAATGTAAATACTATTTAAATAGAAAAAGTTGGCCTAATGCTAAATATGTACTATGTACACATGAATTATTAGTAGCATCTTTAAAAAGAAAAGATAATCCAATGTTTAAAGATCCATCCATTCTAATAGTAGATGAAGCATCTATTCTAAAAGAGAAAGTTAGTAACTCTTATGAAGGTTATATAACTAAAAATATGTTAAAGTCTATAATTAATGAAATAAGTTATATTATTGGAGATAAAGAGCTAGGAGAAGAAATTGTTAATATAATTGAAACCTTTTATGATAAACTTGGTACTCTTATTAAAAGTAAATATATGAGTGGTGATAATAATTATAAAATATATAGTAAAGAAGTGATTAATACTTTAAATGATGATATTTTATTACTGTTTAATAGTTTAAGTAATTTTAGAAAAGAGTTAGGATTTTATCAAAACAGTGAAGAATTAATATATTTAAAGAAACTATTGAAAAAATATACTAATATTTTATATGATATGATTGGTAGGGGAAGTAAACATATATATTATTTCCATTTTCAGCCTAATAGTAAAAATTCTATATCTATAAAGTATGGTAGGAAAGATATTTACTCTTTAACAGCATCTTTATTTGCTAATAATAAATATGGCAAAGTATTTACTGATTCTAATATAGTAGGTAATGATGATTATAAAACATTTATAGAAAGTCTAGGATTAGATAAAATAGATAATATAGAGATAGTTAAAGA
>CAMMMG010000087.1 GCA_946497925.1 uncultured Mycoplasmatota bacterium | reverse complement strand
ATTATACTATGACAGGTGTCGTTAGGCATTTTACAAGGTTAGTCAAAAATGACTAGCCTTTTTATATTTAATAGATTAATATTAAATTATAATTAAAGTAATAATACTAAAGTTAAGAATAAAATATTGTAAATTATTAAAATGTTTGGAGAGTGAAGAAAGTGATAAATAAAAATACAGATATTGATATTGGTAAGGAAATGTTTAATAAAGCTTTAGATTTTCTAAATTATAGATATGGTGAAAACAAAGCAGGTGGAGTGGCAGTATTAAGAATAGAAACAGGAGATTATTTAATTTCTGTTTGGGATGAAGAGAAAAATGATAGTGCTTATCTATGCGCTGAAACTGGTGCTATATGTGAAGCTCATAAATTGAATAAGAAAGTTACACATTCTTTATGTGTTTGTAGACAAAAAGACAATACACCTTATGAAATATTATCTCCATGTGGAATATGTCAGGAAAGATTATTTTATTTTGGTAAAGATGTAAAGTGTGCTATTTCTACAAAAGACAATAGTGTTGTATTTAAAACTTTAGAAGAATTGCAACCATATTATTGGTTAGATAAAAAGTAAAAATATAGGAGAAATAAAATATGGATATAAATAGTGAAGAATTTTTAGAGTTTTTAGTGAAAGCAAAGAAAGGTACTTATGCTAATAGTGATGCTCCTAAAGTTTTACCTAGTAGATTAAAGTCAAAAGATTATGAGTTTACAGATGGCAACTTTACTTATCATGATACTTATTTTGGTGGAGTTAAGTTTATTGGTGAAGAAGTAGTTTATTATAATGATAATATTCTTTGGGGTATGAATTATTATGGAGTTATAATAGATGATAGCCTAACTGAAGAAGTGATGGACAAAGTCTTAAGAGTCGCTCTTATGAAAGTAGGAGAAGATAAAGATATTATTCCTATTAGAGGACCTAAAGAATTTATAAATGAAGCTTATCTTTATACCTTTAATGTAGATGGAGATATGGAAAACTTTGTAGGTACTGAACAGATATATAAAGATAAAAAGCTAATATATGAATTAAAATGTCATGGAGGAATTATAAAGTGAAAGTACTTAGTTTAACAGAACCATATGCAACTTTGATAAAACTTGGCAAAAAGAAAATAGAAACTAGAAGTTTTAAGACTAATTATAGAGGAGAATTATATATTCATGCTAGTTCTACTAAGATACCTAAAGAGTGGAAGAATAATAAAGAGTTAATGAATCTTGTTAAAGATGATAATTTAAACTTTGGCTATATCATTTGTAAATGTAAGTTAGTAGACTGTGTTTATATGGATGAAGAGTTTTTAGATAAAATTAAGAAAGATAAGTTAGAGTTTATTTGTGGTGATTATAGACTTGGAAGATATGCTTGGATATTAGAAGATATTGAAGTATTAGATAAGCCTCTATTTGCTAAAGGAAAGTTAGGTATTTGGAATTATGAAGAAGATAAATATATAATGGAGGAAAAATGATAGAAAATAATGATAAATATTTTGAATTATTAAATGATATTAAAAGAACACTAATAACGACAAGAAATAAAGTAGTAGCGAATGCAAATAAAAATTTAATTTTAATGTACTATAATATTGGTTTAAAGTTAGTTGAAAATAATAAATGGGGTTCATCTTTTATAGATACTTTGGCAAAAGATTTGAAGATTGAATTTCCTACAATAAAAGGGATGTCTGCAAGAAATTTAAGATATATGAAGAAATTTGCAACGGAGTTTGATAATGATGAATTTTTGCAACATGATGTTGCAAAATTACCTTGGTCATCTATAACAACTATAATGGATCGAGTAAAAGATAAAAATGTTAGGAAATGGTATATTAAAGAGTCTGTTCAAAATGGTTGGGCAAGACCTGTAATAATACATCAAATTGCTAGTAAATTGTATGAAAGACAGGCATTATTAGAAAATAAAATTACTAATTTTGATACAACATTAAAATCTCCTAATAATGAACAAATAAAGGAATTATTAAAAGACCCATATATTTTTGATATTATAACAACTAGTAATAATAAAGATTTAAAAGAATTAGATATTGAACAAGAATTAACAAGGAATATAACAAAATTGTTATTGGAATTGGGAAATGGTTTTGCATTTATAGGAAGGCAATATCATTTAGAGATAGATAATGAAGATTATTATATTGATTTACTATTCTATAACTTAAAAGTTAGATGTTACGTTGTAATTGAATTAAAAACAACTGAATTTAAGCCTGAGTATGCAGGTAAATTAAATTTCTATTTAAGTGCTGTTGATAAATATATTAAAACAGACAGTGATAATCCAACATTTGGAATATTACTTTGTAAAGATAAGAAAAGAGTTACAGCTGAATTAGCACTAAAAGATATAAATAAGCCTATTGGAGTAAGTGAATATAAAATTTTATCAGAGATACCTGAATTTTTAGAAAATACTTTACCTAGTATTGAAGATATTGAAAAAAGATTAGAAGTTGAATCAGATTAAAGGAAAGTTAGGTATTTGGAATTATGAAGAAGATATTAATAAGTGATTATGATGGAACATTTTATCAAAATGATATAGATATAAAGAAAAATATAGATAAAGTAAATGAATTTAGAATTTTAGGTAATTTATTTGTACTTGCAACAGGTAGAAGCTATGTTGATTTAAAAATAATGATAGATAAATATAAAATACCTTATGATTATTTGATTTTAAATCATGGAGCCTTACTATTATCTAAAAATTTAGAAGTTCTTAATGTATTTATTTTAGATAAAGAGTTAGTTGTTAGTGTTTTAGAATATGCAAATAATAATAAAGATATATATGATGCAGTTTTAATTGATGTTTTTTAAAAGAAAGTAACAGATACTTCTAATGTTGTTAAAATCATGTTAAAACTATATAGTTATGATAATGCTCTTGATGTTAAAAAATATATAGATGAGAGATATGCTAATATTAAATGTTATTATGAAAAAGAAGATAATCATTATTTAGTAGAGATTGTTTCTGCTAATGCTACCAAGTCTTTAATGATAGAGAAGATATTAGTAAGAGAAAAAATAGTAAAGGATAATGTCTTTACTATTGGTGATGGTATTAATGATATAGATATGATTAGAAAATATAATGGTTATAGAGTTAAAATTGCTTGTGATGAATTAAAGTCTATTACTAGTAAAGTGGTAGATAGTGTTAATTGTTTAATTAGTGAGATTATCTAATTATATTAGAATAGGTTTATTTCTATGTTAAAATATGCTAAAATATATAGCGAGGGGCGATGTCTATGGAAGAACATGTTATAGATATGAATGAGAAAAATACTCTAGCTATGAAACTTCTTCATTACTTTAT
>CAMMMG010000086.1 GCA_946497925.1 uncultured Mycoplasmatota bacterium | reverse complement strand
TTACATCATGTATTTATCATTACTATTACCATATCCAGTGGATTGACTGTCATAGTTTCTTGGACTAATCATAGCAGATTCGATTCTATTAACTCTATTTTCAAGTCTTCTCATTTGTCTTTCAAGTCTATTTACTTGATTTTCTAAACTATTAAGTCTTTGGTTAATACTATTAAAATTTTGCCATCCTCCCATATTAGGGTTCATATTAGGATTATTTGGCCACATAGGCATACCTTGGTTCATAAATTTAACCTCACTTTCAAGATATTATATTCCAAACATTACACTTTTATGATAAACTGTTAAATATAAACAGGAGGAAGTATTATGCGACTTAGAAATGTAAAAAATAAAGAAGATATATTAGATAATTGTCCATACCTAATAAAAAATCCAGAAAGTTATAAAGGTAAGTGGTCTACTTTATTTGATAATAATAACCCTATCTATATTGAAATAGGTATGGGAAAAGGTAAATTCATATTAGAAAATGCTATTAATAATCCTAATATTAACTATATAGGAATAGAAAGATTTGATAGTGTAATAGCAAAAGCGATTAAAAAGATAGATGAAGGATTACCAAATCTAAAACTAATTAGAATGAATGCTTTAGATATAGATAAAATATTTTCTAAAGAGATAGATTTAATTTATCTTAATTTTTCAGATCCTTGGCCTAAAAAAAGATGGTATCATCGTCGCTTGACAAGTCCTATTTTTCTAAAAAAATATGATTTACTATTTAAAAATGTTAAAAGAATAGAAATGAAAACAGATAATGAACCCCTATTTATCTATTCACTTGAGACTTTAAGTAGTGATAATTATCATTTGAGCGATATATCTTTTGACTATCATCAAACCCATAAAGATATAATCATGAGCGAATATGAGATTCGTTTTAAAACGGAAGGGAAAAACATCTATCATCTTTTTGCAGAAAAAAAGTGACAAAGTAAATAGATATTTGGTATAATGATATAAGAGTAGGTGTTGCATATTGAAAAAGAAATTATTAATATTAACATTATCAATATTAGCTTTAACAGGCTGTACAAATTTAAGTAATGCAAGTTTTGATGAAATAACTAATACAATGTTATCTTCAAAATCAAGTCTTGCTAACACTGTATTTGATGGCTACAAGTACTATGTTCCAAGAGGTTTAAGATTAGTCATGAAAAACGATTATAATGCTAGTTTTCTAGATGAATATAATAATACCTACTATCTATATATTGACATTATCAGTTATTACAATAAGGAAAAACTAGACTATAATACAAATAAAAATGCTTACTTTTCAAAAGAACTAAATTATAATAATAAAGAAGGATATTTAGAAATAACAAAAGTTAAAGATAGCAATTATTATTTTGTTGAGTACATGTACAATTATGGTAAAATAGAAGCTTTTGTTAAAGAAAAAGAATTAAATAGTGCTATCATAAATATGAGTAGTGTTTTATCATCATTAAAGTTTAATAGAACTGTCTTAGAAACAATCGTTGGTAACAAAGTTTTAAACTATAAAGAAGATACTTATGATGTCATGAAGCCAAAAGGAAGTACTGCTACTAAAGATACATATCTAGAATATGAGGAGAAATATGGTATTTACGAAGGCTATGGTGACAATAAGGAAGAAGATATAATCGAGATTGAAGAAAACTAAGAATAGGGAAAGGTGGAGTTTAACAAATGAAACTATTAGATAAACTAAAAAATGCTCTTTTTGAAGAAGAATATGTAGAAGTTGAAGAAAAGCAAGAAGTAAAGAAAAAAGAAAAACCAATCGCTAAAAAAATAATAATAGATGACAAACTTAAAAAAGCACCAGTTAAAGAAGATTTAATTGTTGAAGAAGAAAAGAAAGAGTCACCTAATAGAGACTTCAAATTTAAAGCTATACTAGATGATGATTTTATAAATTTAGAACAAGAAAAAAAGGAAGAAAAAGCTCCTAAAGTAGAACCTAAAATGGAGGAAAAAAATAGAGAACCTAAAAGAGAAACTAAAGAAAAAAGGCCTTTATATCAAGGAGAAAAGAAAAAAGAAGAAAAGAATATCTATGGCTCTAATTTGGATAAAGAAATCAAAATACATGAATATGGAGGCTACGAGAAGCAAAAAGAGAAAAAAGAATTTCATCCTTCTCCAATAATTTCCCCAATTTATGGAGTTTTAGATCAAAATTACAAAAAAGACGATATTGTGACAAAGAAAGAGATTAGAATAACAAGTAGTTATAAATCAAAAAATATTGATGTCGACAGCGTAAGAGAAAAAGCTTATGGTAATACTGATGATATATTTGAAGAAGAGTTAACTTCTAATAAAAAACATGATGAAGAACCTATAGAAACTGATGAGTTGGATGACTTTGAGATAACAGAAGAAGAAAGCTTGTTAGATATTAGTGCTGAAAATACACCTTCTGTTGCCAAAGTAACTATGGGAGACGCTGAAGAATATTATAGTGATTTAGGACTAGAATATAACATTGATTATAAGGATGCATCTCATGAAAAAGCAACTGGACGAAGAACAGATTTAAAAGACTTTAAAGAAGATGACTATCAAAAAGAGGATACTAGCATTGAAGACAACTTATTTGATTTGATAGATTCAATGTATGATGAAAAGAAAGGAGAATAATTGTGGAATTTTTAGGGGTAATTTTGGATAGTCTATTAATAGTATTAGTAATTATTTTAATTATTTTAGCATTAAAAACTTTAGATACTTTAACTAAAGTAGATGCTATTTTAGATGATACCAAGAGAAAATTAGATAATATCGATAGTGTTTTCTCATTTGTAGGTACAGTTAGTGATAAACTAACTATAGTTACTGATACAGTTGTTAGTAGTGTTGTAAGTTTCATAACAAATATTTTTAAGAAGAAAGGAAAGGGAGATATTGATGAGTAATATGAAAAAAAACAGTGGTATTGGTAAATTTATAGCAGGAGCTGCGCTTGGAGCAGGATTAGGTATTTTATTTGCACCTAAAAAAGGTAGTGAAACAAGAAAGGATTTAAAAGAAAAACTAGATAACGTAGTTGCTAAAATAAAATCAGTTGATGCTGAAGATGTTAAAAACATGTTTGAAGAAAAAGTAGAGGAGATTAAAGCTGAACTTGAAGATTTAGATAAAGAGAAAGCTTTAAAAATAGCTAAGAAAAAAGGTGAAGAAATAAAGAAAAAATGTCAAGATTTAGTTAATCTTGCCGTTGCTAAAGGAACACCTGTTTTAGAAAAAGCAGCAGAAGAATTAAGATTAAAAGCTATAGATGTAGTTAGCGATGTATTAGAAAAATTAGAATCTAAAGAAATTAAGGAAAAATAATATAACTAATTAATATAATAAAGTAGA
>CAMMMG010000085.1 GCA_946497925.1 uncultured Mycoplasmatota bacterium | reverse complement strand
AGTATTAATAAGTTCTTCAATACACTTTGCCTGTGCTTCAGGATTTAAATCAGCAAATTTAGTATCTTTATATTCTTTGCCATAAAATATAAAGTCTATAGCATCGATAAAATAATCTCCCCATACTTCATCAACTTTTTCGAAGTTTTCCGTATAGATTAAACTATCAATTTCTTCTCTTTCACTAGCAAAATTATCAAAAGTTTCTTCATTAGTATTGTCTGTAGCTTCTTGTTCATTATTGTTTTCTACTTCTGTTGTTATTTCTTTAGTTGGTTCGGCATTATTTTCTTTATTAGAGCAACCTGTTGTTACTAAAACAAAAGATAGTGCTCCCATAGCGATTAGTCTTTTTAAAGTTTTTTTAATTTCTATATTTTTCATTTTTACCTCCAACTTTATTTATATAGAGTTTTTACATTACATTTTCCTCTTAAGAATGGATTATATAATTTACTGTCGAAATCTTTATAATAACCAACTTGCTTTAGATATTTTTCATCTGTATGATAGTCTTCACTAATTTGATATTGTTTAGAGTCTAATATGTCTCCAATGTTTTTATTTCTGTATTTTCTTTTATATTTTTTTACAATAAATCCATCTTGTCTATAATAGTTAGTTACTTCTTTGTAATTATCTTTTTCAAAGCCTTTTCTACTGATTTCTTCTGTTAAATTATCTTTTATATAATTATCATGTTCAGAAATTAATCTTGTTACTATTTCTTTGTTTTTATGGAACCCATGTAGTTCTTCAGCTGTATTAATATTATATAGACTAGTTTTTTTATCTTTATAAGCATCTTTTTCTTTTCTTTTGTATATTGTATAGTAATTATCATTATCTAATGTTTTCCAAACAGCTTCTTCTTTGTAGTTATTACCTTTTAAAGTAGATGTAACATAATTTTTATTAACTGTTATTTGTAATATAGAAGTTTCTTCACCATTTGTTAAATCTAAGACAATAGTATTATTATCTATTCGTTTTACATTTCCATATATTAAAAATACTTTTAAATGTCTTAAGATATAGTCCTGGAATCTTTCATCTTTAGGTATCTTTTGTAAATCTTTAATAATATACTTTAGGTCGTCTAATTTTCTAGTATTTAGTTTTCTTTTCTTCTTTATTTTAATAGTATCAATACTAAGATTAAACTTCCTTATATATTCCTCATTTAAATCTTGATTAATCATATTGATTCTTCTTGTCATTAATAAATTGTAACTATTGTTCATTTTTTCTTTTCTCCTTTACTTTATCTCCTTGATAGAGATTTTTTGTACTCATTATTTTATCAATTTCATTTAAAATTGTAAACTTTTTTGTAAGCCAAGTAGGTTCTATTATATCATTTGGGTTAGGATCTTCTGTTAAACGGTGTATTACTATTTCTTCACTTAAATATTCTAGTTGTTTAACTACTATATTAACATATTCTTCTTTTGTTAGAATATGAAATTTATTATTTTGATAGTATTTTTCTAAAGGGGTGTCCTTTAATATTCCTAGCATATGTATTTTAATACCGTCTATATTTAAATCATTTAAATGTTTTACTGTTTCTATCATCATTTCTTCTGTTTCATAAGGAAGACCGTTGATAATATGAACAACGACATTGATATTTCTTTGTTTTAGTTTTTTTACCATCTTATCGAAATTATCAAGTGTTGAGCATCTATTGATAAGCTTACTTGTTTTTTCATGAATTGTTTGTAAACCTAATTCTATGATTAGATATGTTCTTTTACTAATATCTTCTAAATAGTCTAAACATTCATCTGTAATAGAATCACTTCTTGTAGCGATAGATAATCCTATACAATCATCTTTTTCTATAAATGGTTCAAAGCATTTCTTTAATCTTTCTATAGGTGCATAAGTATTGGTATTAGCTTGGAAATAAGCGATAAATTTAGCATTAGGCCATTTTCTTTGCATTACTTCTTTTCCTTTTTCAAACTGTTCAATTAAACTTTCATTAGGATTACCTGCATAATCCCCACTACCTAGTTTAGAACAGTAAATACAACCACCAAAACCAACTTTACCATCGATATTTGGGCAAGTGAAGTTAGCATTTAGACTAACTTTACATACTTTAGCATTGAATTTCTTTTTATAATAGTAGTTAAGTGTGTGATATCTTTTATTATCATCACTATATTTAAAATTATTTTCCATATTCTACTCCTAAAATTTGTAAGTATCTTGCTAGTTTAAATTCCTTAGAAAAAACTTTACTTAGTTTTCTTGGTGTTTTATTATTTTCTAAATGATTTAAGAAAAATAGTATTAAAGTCTTAGAATTAATCTTTTTAGTTAAACTTTTTATACTTTTGATAGTGTTTTTATCTAGAGAGTCTTCTAGTTCTATTTTTTTATTTAAAGCTTTGATAAAACTATTAAGACTATATATTTTACTTTCATCTAGTTTGAATATTTTACCTAGTTCTTCTATAGATGTTAAGAATTTCTTTTCAGTAGTATCTAATAAATTATCTTTATTATTTAGATAATAAGTAGAAATAGTATTCTTTTTAAAAGTAAATTTGTTACCATCTAACTTTTTGAAAGCTTTTAGGGTATCGTTATAGCCAAATTTAACATTTATTTTTGCAGTTTTTTCATCAAAATTTAAGAAGAAAGAGATGTTGTTTTTAGGTTTTATTACAATGCTATCTATTTTATTATTTATTTTTTTCTTAAAGCCAGGTGCTCCTAAATCAACGATTATTAAAGATTCTGCTCCTAATTCTATTGCAAGTTCAACTGGTAAATTATCATAGTAACCACCATCTATATATTTATCTCCATCTATGTCTTTCATTTTAAAGGCAGGGTAACAGGTAGCAGAGGCCATTAAGTAATCTATTAATTTGTCACTTGGTATTTTTTCTTTAGATAAGATTAGAGGCTTTTTAGTGGTGAAATTATAAGTAATAAGGCCATAGTCTATTTTACTATTATAAAACTTTCTTTTATTGACATTATCTTCAAGAATAGTTTCAATCTTTTTAATATCCATACCACCATTTTTTATAAAATTACCACCAAATAGTTTTAGAATGTCTATATCTTTATTAGATTTGGGTAACTCATTAAAAAGATATTCTAGATTTAATTTGTGCCAAATTCTTTTAGCTTTAAAATATGACTTTTCACACATTAAAACTCCATTTATGGCACCAATTGATGTTCCAGTTACGATATCATACTTAATATGTAGTTCTCTTAAAGCTTTCCAAACACCTAATTGGTAACTTCCTTTAGCGCCTCCTCCTGATAAGACAACTGCTGTTTTCATGCTAATCACTGCCTTTCTCTTTATAAGGCTTATTATATCACTGTTTTGTATGGTTTAAAAGAATTAAAAATTATG
>CAMMMG010000084.1 GCA_946497925.1 uncultured Mycoplasmatota bacterium | reverse complement strand
AAACATTGGAAGAAGTTTTTACTAGCTATCATTATTATAGCCGTAATTGTCGTAATTATTTATCTAAGTTTTAGAGCCTATGATAGATATCGTAAAAATCTATTAACAGATCCAGCTTGGATAAGAGAAAATGTTAATTTTGTAGAAAATAATGAAGGTATATATGAAGTAGAAAAGGATGAAGAAATATCTATCTTTAGTGAAGATTATCAAAATATAATTGAAGAAAAAATTGAAGAATTAAAGGATTCTGCCGATTATACTTTAGAAAATCCATTAATAATCCATAATCCATATGGAACAGGTTCACTATCTTACTACTTATATTATACTGATAGTGATGAAGATTTAGACTATAAGATTGAGACAGAAGGATATAGTAACTTTGAGAAAGAAATATCTCATAAAGATAGTAATGAATATCAATTAGTTGGATTTGTTCCAGGAGAAACTAATACTCTAACACTTACTAGTGGAGATGAAGAACATGAGTTTACTATTACAACTCCTGAATCTGAAGCTGATATCGATACACAGGTAGAAGTAGTAGAGGGAGACAGTGAAGAAGAATTAACAGATGGTCTTTATGCACTTTTAGGACACGATAAAAACTACAACTCTAATATTTATCTATATGATAATGAAGGAGTACTAAGAGAAGAGTTTGTACTAGATAGTTATAGAGCAGATCGTATTATTTTTGAAGATGATTATATGTACTATGCTTATAATAAAAAAGGTATAGTTAAAGTAAATGATTTAGGTAAAATAGAAGAGTTCTATGATTTAGGAAAATATTCAATGCATCATGATATGGTCTATGATGAAGATAATAATCGTTTTGTAATATTAGTTAATGAAGATGATACTGATACTATTGAAGACGTTATAATTACAGTAGATTTAGATACTAAAGAAGTAGAAAAAATAGTTGATATGAAAGACTTATTACCAGAATTTTACTTAAATGCAGTTAAACCAGAAGGTAAAAATACTTATGGTGGTTATGAGTTAGACTGGATTCATTTAAATAGTTTATCTCTAATAGGAGATGATATTGTCTTAAGTTCAAGAGAGTTAAGTACTATAATTTATATTAGCGATGCTTATACTGATCCTAGTGTTAAATATTTATTAACAGATGAATCTGTTACAGAAGATACTTCATATGGTGATTTACTATATGAAAAAGTAGGTGACTTTGTTCCTCAAGCAGGACAACATAGTATTACTTATTACAGAGACGACGACTTAGAAGATGGAGAGTATTACTTATATATGTTTAATAACAATTATCAAGGTGCTAGAACAAGACCTAACTTTGATTGGTCAAATTATCCTGGTACTGGTACTTATAATGAGGGAGAAACATCATACTTCTATCAATATAAAGTTAATGAAAACGATAAGACTTATGAATTAGTTAAGAGTTTTGAAATACCTTACTCAAGTATTGTAAGTGATGTTGAAATACTTGATGGTGGTAATGTTGTTGTCGGAAGTGGTAAAGATAACTCTTATGGTGAATATGATAACGATGGTAATTTAATTAGACAATTTAATTACAACTCTAAGAAATATGCTTATCGTGTCTTTAAATATGAATTTAATAATTTATTTGATTAAAGTCTAGTAATAGACTTTTTTCTTTTTATCTGATAAAATAATACCGTATTTTGAAGGGGATGATGTTAATGAAAGGAAAAGTTTTAGAAAAAGGTGAACTATTAGAAACGTTATATGTTTTATTTAAGGATTTAAGTAAGAAAAAGATAAAGAACTATCTAAAAGATGGAGGAGTTTTAGTCAATGGAAAAGTTGTAACAAAGTTTAATACTCCTGTAAAGAAAAATGATATTATTGAACTTAGTAAGATTAATAAAACTCATAAGAAGAGTAATCTTGATATTATCTATGAAGATGAATATTTCTTTGTAATAAATAAACCTGCTGGACTTTTATCTATAAGTACTACTAAAGAAAAAGAAAAGACTGCCTATCACCAGGTTAGAGAGTTTATTAAAAGTAGAAAAAAGAATGATAAAATCTTTGTCTTACATCGTCTTGATAAAGACACATCAGGAGTCTTAGTCTTTGTAAAAGATAATACACTAAAAAATCTCTTACAAAATAATTGGGATAAATATGTTAAAACAAGAGAATATGTCGCTTTAGTAACAGGTAATATAAAAGACGTAGATGACTATACTTGTTACTTAAAAGAAATAGGACCTGATAAAGTTATTGTTACTAATAAAAAAGAAGGTAAAATTGCCGTTACTTCCCTTAAGACAATTAATAAAAATAATAAATATAGTCTTGTCAAAGTTAATATTAAAACAGGAAGACGTAATCAAATAAGAGTAGTTTTAAATCATTTGAATAGTCCTATAGTAGGAGATAAAAAGTATGGAGGGATTAAATCTAATAGACTTTATTTACACGCTAGTAAATTAACAATAACTAATCCTCTTAATAATAAAACTTATACGTTTGAAAGTAGTGTTCCTACATCATTTAAGAAGGTGTTTAAGAATGAGAAATAAAAGTGAAGTAGAGCATAGTCTTATAACTAAATATCGTAAAGATATCTGGCGCAAATTTATGAAAGCAGTTAGGGACTATGAACTAGTAAGTGAAAATGACCATATCGCTGTTTGTATATCTGGAGGAAAAGATTCTTGTTTACTTGCAAAATGTCTAGAAGAATTGCAGAAACATGGTAAGACTAACTTTAAATTATCATATATCGTTATGAATCCAGGCTATAAAGAAGAAACTCTAAAAATAATAATAGATAATTTAGAATCTTTAGGTATTGACTACAAAATTTTTGACTCAGATATCTTTGAAGTTGCTAACAAACTAGATAAAGATCATCCTTGTTATATGTGTGCCAGAATGCGTAGAGGTTTTCTTTATAAGACTGCAAAAGACCTAGGCTGTAATAAAATTGCCTTAGGGCATCACTTTGATGATGTAATTGAAACAATACTACTATCAATGTTTTATGGTGGAGAATTTAAAACAATGTTACCAAAATTACACAGTACTAATTTTCCTGGTATGGAACTAATTAGACCACTTTATTTAGTAAGAGAAGAATCTATAAAAAAGTTTTGGCAATATAATGAATATACCTTTATAAACTGTGCCTGTAAATTTACAGAAAATAAAAATATTGAGAACAATTCTAAACGTTTAGAAATAAAAAAACTATTAGAACTCCTTAGAGAAAAAAGTGAGGTTATTGATAATAATATCTTTAAAAGTACTGAGAAAGTTAATTTAGAAACACTTCTAAGTTATCAAGACAAAGGGGAAGAAATGAGTTTTTTAGACCGTTACTAGGTCTTTTTTTGTATAATAGGAAAGTCATGCTTAAAATATCATTATGAACGAATGTTCTAATTATGT
>CAMMMG010000083.1 GCA_946497925.1 uncultured Mycoplasmatota bacterium | reverse complement strand
ATGAGAAAAGATTTAAAATATAAAGAAATAGTAAAAAGATTAACACTTGAAAACTTTGATATCTTAAAAGAAGAATATAACCTTAATCATAATGTCATGTTAGGAATATTAGATTATGGCTTACATGATAAAGATATTCTTGAAGACAAAAGAAAAATCCTAAATAAACTTAAATACAAATATCAGTTTTCTTTAGTTTTAAAAGATTCAAAATATGGAATAATTAGTGATACTCATATAGGAAATGTTAAAGATAGTCCATACTATATTAATAAAAGCACTAATCTTTTAAAACAAGCTGGTATAAATAAAGTTTTACATACAGGAGACATCTTAGATAGTTATGATGAAAGAGATACACTTACAAAGAGTGAATTAATAAAGTTACATTATAAGCAAATTGAAAGATTTCATGATATTTGGCCAACTAATATTATAACTTATGCCATATTAGGTAACCATGATACTAAGTTTAAAAGATTAGATATTAATTTATATAAAGAGTTATCATCTGATACTTTTACTATTCTAGGTGCAGGAGGTGCTTATATTAAATGTTCTAGCTACAAACTATTCCTAGAGCATAATGTCCCACCATCAGTCTTAGTACCACCTCACTATAATTATGATGTAATATTAAAAGGACATGCTCATTTCTTTAAGTTTAAAGAAAATAGAAATGCCTTTAGAGTGGCAAGTTGCAGTAATCTACAACCTAATAGTTATTCGCTTGGATTTTATGCCCCAGGTTTTGCAACCCTTTCTACAACAGATGGCCTAGTAATAGATGGCTATAATTTCATTAAAGATGAAACAGTCCACACTTTAACTCTCAAAATAAAAGACTAGAAATTCTAGTCGTTTTTACATGTAGCACCTAAGCTCTCATAGACACTTTTAATATCATCAACACTAATTTTTCCATCTTTAATTAAAGCCCCATTAGCAGAATCAATTTCAAGTAATTTATCAGTATCAACTTTAGCATAATTAATATCAACAGTAGAAGTTAATTTATTATCAGTAACATCAACATTATACTCATAGTATTCTACATCTTTATAAGGACTATATAAAGATTCAATCTGGTCTTTATAAGTATTAAGTATATCAGTACTATCAGTTTCAACTGTCTCAACTGTTTTAATTCTTGAAACATAATCTCCTTCATACTCAACATTATATTTTAAGCTAGTCTTAATTCCATTCTGATTCATTGTTCTTGTACAAGTCATAGATTCCATATTATTACTATTACCACAACCAGTAACTAATAATAAAGAGCATACTCCTAAAACTACTTGCCAAATTTTAAATTTCTTTTTCATATGTTTCCTCCTATTATTAATTTATCACTTTTCTTAAAATTTTACTACAACTTTCGACAAAATAGTGAAATATCTTTTGTTAATATAAAGACGGTGATAATAATGACAAAGAGTTTTTTTATAACAATGTTAGTGGCAATTTTAATAGGAGCAGTACTAGGTAATTTTTTATTTGAACAGTATAAACTAGAATCAGAAACTGTTATTAAAGAAGTTAATAGCACTTATTTTTTAATGGAAGGATCATACAGTACAGAAGAACAAGCTAAAAAGGCAGTCTCTAATATAGACCCATATTTAATTGTAAAAGAAGATGCTAATTATATTGTTTATCTTGCCATAACCTCATCTAATGATAATTTAGAGAAGTTAAAGAAAATGTATAAAGAAGAAGATATTAATGCTTCTATTAAAAAGATGAGTATTGAAAATGAAGAATTCCTAGCAACTCTTGAACAAATGGATGTTTTACTTAACAAAGCCAAATCAAATGATGAAATCACTTCTATTAATGAAGTAGTACTAGCTAATTATCAAGAATTTGTTTTAGAGTAAAATTTAAATTATTGTATAAAATATAAATGAAGGGGGTCAAAAATGAAAATAAAAGAAATACCAAAAAGTGAAAGACCTAGAGAAAAATTAATTAAAAAAGGTGCTAACAGTCTATCTAGTAGTGAACTCTTAGCCATTATTCTTGGAGAAGGTGTAAAAAATGTTAATGCCAATGAACTTGCTTTCGAGCTATTAAAGGAAGTTAGAAGCATGAAAAACTTTGTTAATCTAAATTATCAAGAACTTACTAAAATAAAAGGAATAGGACCTGTAAAAGCCACTAAAATACTTGCTATGGTAGAACTTGGTAAAAGAATATTTCTAGAAGAAGAAAATAACAATATAAAATTAACTAATGCTAAAGATATCTATAACTACTGCAAATCATTTTTTTATGGACTAAAACAAGAATGCTTTTACTGTATTTATCTAGATAGTAAGAAAAAAGTACTTAGTAGTAAATTATTATTTAAAGGTACTATGACTAAGAGTAATGTTCATCCAAGAGAAATATTTAAAGAAGCATATAAAGTTAGTGCCAGTTATATAATATGTATTCATAATCATCCTTCTGGGAGTGTAAATCCAAGTCCAAAAGATATAGAGTTCACTAATTATTTAATAGAACTAGGCAGAATTCATGGAGTTTTGATATATGATCACTTAATAGTTAGTGAAACGAAATATTACAGTTTTTTAGAAAATAATTTACTAGATTAATTGCAAAAATAAAAAGTTATTAGTATACTAAACTTTGAAAGGAATAGATACTATGTATAGAAAAAGTAAAAAAAGAAGAAAAATTATTATTATCATTATAGTTATAATCATAGCATTTTTTGTTTTATTTTACTCTCTATCATCTAATAGAAAACTAACAGCAGTAGAGTCATTCTTTAAAGATGCCACTACTATTGTTATGAAAGGAGTAATGTTACCATTTACTTCCCTAAATGCTGACAAAGATACTGATTTAACAGAAAGTTATGTAATCCAAAAGAATTTAAATGTTCATTTAGAAGAAGAAATAGAACAACTACGTGATGCTTTAGATTTAAATCAGACTTTAACTGGTTATGATGTAGTTAATGCAACTGTCATATCAAGAAATAGAAGTTATTGGTATCAGACTTTAACGATAGATAAAGGTAGTAAGGATGGCTTAAAGAAGAACATGGTCGCTATTACTAAAGATGGACTTATTGGTAAACTACAAAATGTTACTAATTATTCTAGTGAAATAAAACTAATCACTGCCAATGATGTAAATAATAAAGTATCTGTTTCTATCGCTACGACAACAGGAGAGACTACTGCCATACTTAGTGGTTATGATAAAGAAAATAACTTAGTATTAATTAGTGGAGTAGATAGCCAGGTAGAGATTAACAAAGGTGATGTAGTAACAACAAGTGGATTAGGTGGAATGTTTCCAAGAGGAATATATATAGGAGAAGTAGAGACTATTACTAATGATAAGTATGGATTAAGTAAAACTTTAGGAGTAAAGACAAATCAAAACTTTAATAATATTCACTATGTTACTGTCCTTAAAGAGGAAAAACAGTAAAAAGTCCGGTTTTCTTGAAAAAAAGTCCGGTTTTCTTGAAAAAAAGTCCGGTT
>CAMMMG010000082.1 GCA_946497925.1 uncultured Mycoplasmatota bacterium | reverse complement strand
TTAATGGCAAGTGAGAGTTTACTTGAAATAGTTAATGGCGTTTTAGATATATCTAAAATAGAAGCAAACAAGTTAGAAATAATTAATAATAATTATAATCCATATAAAATTTTTAATGATTTAACTACTTTAACTAAAGTAAGAATAGGGGAGAAACCAATTGAGTTAATTGTTAAAATAGATGAGACTATTCCTAAAGTATTATATGGAGATCATACAAGAGTAAAACAAGTAATTCTTAATATTTTAACTAATGCTGCAAAGTATACCAAAGAAGGGCATATTATATTTAAAGTTGATTCTTTAATTAAAGGCGATATTTGTAGACTTATAGTATCTGTAGAAGATACTGGTATTGGAATAAAACGTGATAAGATTGATAAATTATTTGATAAGTTTGAACGTCTTGACGAAGATAGAAACACAACTATTGAAGGAACTGGTCTTGGTCTTGCAATTACTAAGAAATTAGTACAACTTATGCACGGACAACTAGTAGTTCAAAGTATTTATGGTAAAGGAAGTAAATTCACAGTATCAATTGACCAAAAAATTGCACCATCTGATGTAAAACTTGAAGATACAATGGAAGTTAGTAGAGAAGAACTTACTAAAGATGAAGATGTTATTGGTAAAAGTGTTCTTGTAGTTGATGATAATAAATTAAATATTAAAGTTGCTACTAGACTCTTGGAAGAGTATGGAATAACAGTAGATAGTTGTATGAGTGGTGCTGAATGTTTAGAAAAAGTTAAAGTTATTAAATATGATTTAATCTTTATGGATGATATGATGCCTAGAATGAGTGGAACAGAAACTTTTCATAAATTAAAAGAAGAGCCTAACTTTAGTACCCCTGTAGTAGTTTTAACTGCTAATGCTATTGCAGGTATGAAAGAGAAATATTTGAGTGAGGGATTTAATAGTTATCTTGCTAAACCTATTGAACGTAAAGCACTTGATAATGTTATAAATAAGTATTTGAATAATGAATAAACTATGCTATACTTTAAGTATAGGAGGGTATTATTATGAGAGATGTAAATTTACTTATTAATAATGGTGTAAATGTCAAAAAAAGTTTAGAATTATTTGGAGATATGGCGACTTATGATGATACATTGGGCGACTTCCTTCAAGACATTAATGAAAAAGAAACTAAGATTAAACAAACTAAAGAAACTGGAGATATGGCTAATTATGCTATTTTAGTTCATGGTCTAAAAAGCGATGCAAAGTATTTTGGCTTTGATACTTTAGCAAGCCTTGCTTATAACCATGAAATGGCTAGTAAAGAAAATAATATGTACTATGTAACTGAACATTTTGATGAATTAATAACTGAGCTCGATCGAATTGTCCACTTAGTTAAGCAGTATTTAGGAATGGAAGAAGTTGGTACTGCTACTACTTTTGTGGCCCCTAAAAAAGATCGAGCTCTTATTGTAGTTGATGATTCTGCTGTTATTAAGAATTTTATTAGCAAGATCTTTAATAATCAGTTTGAAGTATTAGTGGCTAACGATGGTAATGAAGCTTTACAAATGATTGCTAATAATCAAGGAATTAAGATAGTAGGAATGCTACTTGATCTTAATATGCCTAACTTCAATGGTTTTCAAGTATTAGAATATTTTAAAAATAATAACTTGTTTGATTTAATTCCTGTTTCAATAATTACAGGTGTTGGTAATGATGAGTTAGTTGCAAAAGCTTTTAACTATCCAATAGTTGATGTATTAAGAAAGCCATTTAATGAAAGAGATATAAAAGAAGTAGTAGAGAAAACAGTACAGTATGCTCATTAATTTGAGTATACTTTCTTTTTGGAGGATGTATGAAAAAGATAGATAATAATACCTATGAAATAGAAATAAGTGATGTAAAAGATTTGGTAAAAGAAAGAAATATAGATTCAAATAAAGGTGATTTTGGTAAAGCGGGGATATATGGAGGAAGTATTGAATATTCTGGGGCCTTAAAGCTTGTCTATTTATCATTATCTGCTCTTCGCAGTGGTTGTGGTATTAGTAGAGTTTTAGTAAAAAAAGAAGTATTACCTTTATTAGGACCTAACATATTAGAACAGACATTGTGTATATTACCTGACTATAATGATAGTTTTTATGATACGTTAAATAACTATATTAAAGATTTAGATTCGCTTGCTTTTGGAATGGGGCTAGGTAGTGATAAACATTTAGAAGAAGTATTAGAGTTTCTTATAAAAAACTATACTGGTAATTTAATAATAGATGCAGATGGATTAAATACTTTATCTAAAATGAATTTAAATATATTAAAATATAAGAAATGTAATATCCTATTGACTCCTCATTTAAAAGAATTTTCTAGACTTTGTAATAAATCTATAGAAGAGATAAAAAAAGATTCTTTAAACTTAGTTAAAGAATTTGCTAGTACATATAAAGTAACAGTTCTCTTAAAAGGCCACACAACGACTATATCTGATGGAAAAGATATTTATTTAGTTAAAACAGGTACTCCTGGTATGGCTACAGCAGGGAGTGGTGATGTTTTATCAGGAATTTTGTCAGGACTTCTTGCTTACTTAGATTTTAATCTTTTAACTGTTGCAGCAGGTGTTCTACTAAATGGTATTGCAGGATGTCTTGCAGAAGAAGAGAATACTGATATATCTATGATAGCAAGTGATACTATTAATAATATAGGTAATGCTATTAAAGTTATTAGAAAAAACTAGTTTATAAATAATTCTTTTTTGACAAGTAGAATGAAAGAGACTATTATAATTAAAAGAGGAGTTAATTTATATTATGAAAAAAATAATAACAGAAGAAGAATATAACAACATTATAGAGCGTTTAAAAAGTATTGACCAGGAATATCAAGATTTTGAGAAAACAGGGTTAGCGAATAGCTTTGAAGATTTATTGATTAAAATACACCGTGATAACTGTAAAATAGACGAAGAAATAAACCAATCAGTTAATCTTTTTTTCAGTAATTTATATATAGAAAATGACGATATAAAAGCGAAATTAGAAGCTACAATTCAATTCTTAATAGCAGATATAGAAAGCCGAGAACTAAATGAAGAAATAAAAGAGCCAGTAGAAGTTATTTCTATTTCTACTCATTTTCCAGAATTTCAAGTTTTGTATAGTACTATTAAAGATAAAATAGAAAGAAAGAAGGCAAATGTTTTTTTGAGAAAAAATATTGAAATGATTTTAGAAGAAGAAAGTGATTTACAGAATCAGAAAAAACAATATGAAAAACAGCAAAAAACTTTAAAGATGAAAGCGTTTTTGTCAAAATTTATAAATAATTAAAAAAGAAAAAGCTATAGTAATATGATTTTGTTACTATAGCCATTTAATTTCATAATGGTGTCCACGACGTGATTCGAACACGTGACCGATCGCTTAGAAGGCGATTGCTCTATCCAGCTGAGCTACGCGGACAAATAAGACATTATTAATATATAACAAACTATTATCTTTTTCAAGAGTTTTTTTAAAATTTACACTATATT
>CAMMMG010000081.1 GCA_946497925.1 uncultured Mycoplasmatota bacterium | reverse complement strand
TAAGGTATGCGACTCCTGCTGAGTCATAACCTCTATACTCAAGATTTTTTAATCCCGTTATTAAAATAGGCAATATATTTCTATTTTTAGAAATTGCCCCAACAATTCCACACATATAAACTCCTTACTACTTTGATATATGTTTTGTTGTAATAAAAGATTTTACTTTTTGTCATATATCTTACGACTAGTAGCCGTGATAGTATCCGCCGAATTTTCGATAACTATCAACCTCGTCAACCAAACTGGTTCTGGCGCTAAAATAAGTTATTACCTCCATCTAACTTATCCTTAATAATAGTTTATGTTAATTTTTATAAGTTTGTCAAATTACAGATGTTAATAATTGTAAAATAAAGGGAGCAATGCTATAATTTAGTTATGTTCACGTAGCTCAGTAGGATAGAGCGTTTCCCTCCGAAGGAAAAGGTCGCAGGTTCGATTCCTGTCGTGGACACCATTAATTATTTAGGAGGTTACGCATGAATATTAAAGAAGAGTTAATTAAGTTAAGAAATGGGTTATTGGCTAGGGGAGATATAGAAGAGATTAAAAAACAAGAAGAGAAAGAACAAAATATTCCTAATGATACTAAAGAAAGTGTTAAAGATGAATACACTACTTTTAGAAGAATAGATTCAAGGTTAAGAAATTTAGATGATAAAGTTGATAATTATATAAACTGGTATTTTAATAATGCTGTAAAAGGACACTATACTCCTAATGGTGAATATAATGAACCAAGAAGAATGCGTGATATAATCGAAAAGGTTGCAGTATGGTATGAATTAAGATATCCTGAATATGAAGTTAATAGGCTAATGCCAGGTTCTTCTCTAGAAATAACTGAGATTAATGATGTTATGTTTAATAATAATCAATATATTACTGATACGCTTGGTAATAATCAAAATGTAGATGCCTTAAATTGGCCAGATTTCTATAATAAAGAAGTTTTTATTAAGTCTTTACCAAGTGATGAACAGTTTATGTTTAGAGAAGTATATTATAGAAGTAATGTTAATGTAGATACTGGTAAGCCATATGTAACTAGTTTATACCTTACACCAGATGGTATAGTAGAAGAGGCAGAGAACTTTAATTGTTTAAAAGAAGATTTACCTAATACTCATATTGATTTAGATAATTATTTTAAAGGTAAGCATATTAAAGAGGTATTAGAATATTTTAAATCTAATAACATTACTCTTCATCCTAACAACGAAATAGAAGATGCTATTAAATGGCATGATAAATGGGTATTTTTAAAAGACGAATTCTTAAATTGCATCATGTATAGAATAATTGAACGTGGTGGGAATAGAATTGGTCCACGTAGAGCTTTCTTATTTGCTAAAGAATTCAATAGAAATATAGATATACCTATGATGTATGGTGTTGATACAAGTGATCCTGGTTTAAAACTATTTGTAGATGAATATATTAAAGCAGGAGGTTCTAAAGATTTAGTTTGTTATGAAAACTATCATAGAAAATCAAATAAGGATGAGATGCTTAGAACTATTAAAGTTGGAGAAATAATTGATTGGCTTGAACCTATAGAAAAGCGTTCTAAAGGAAGGCAACTTGTAAATAAACGTTAAAAAGACACTATTATGAAAATAGATGTTATAAATAAGAATGATTTTTATAAATATAAAGATGCTATTGATAGTATTCATCTAGAAAATGCCTATCCTAATGGTTATTTAATAGATGATGACTATTTAACTAATGCAGATAAAATAGTATTAGTATTTATAGATAATAGAGTAGCAGGTTATGCTTCTTTATCTAAAGAAGATATTACTCCAGATGAAGAATGTAAGTTTTATATTGAACTGTCACCTAATAATATAAAAATAAAAAAATTGCAATTACTAAGAGTTATCAAAATAAAGGTATTGGAACAGCTTTAATAAACTATATAAAGAAATATGCCAAAGATAATAATATTGATTATATTTATCTATATTCATTTAGTTTAAATGATAAAGCTAAAGACTTTTATTTAAAGAATAATTTTGTTATTAGTGGAGTATGGAGTGCTCTAGAATATGAAGGTATTTAAAATCCTAAATCATATTTTTATTCATATAATGTCAAATAAAAAGAAGCATTTCGCTTCTTTCTTTTCTTTTACATTGCAATACCCATGAAGTTATATAAGATAGTCATTAAGTTTGTTTGAATTGTTGTAATATCAGTTTCTGTTAAACTATTTATATCAATGTTATTTGTAGGATTAATATTAGAAAAATCTGCAACTCCATCTGTTACTGTTTTAGTATCAGTTACAGTTAATACATCAATATTGCTTCCATAACTTGATATAGCCATATTAAATGTAGTTGTTATAATATTATTTTCTGTACTACTAGTTAAATTAGCATTTACTAAAACTCCTGTAGATGCATCTCCTATACTAAGACTAATATTATTATCATTAATAGAAACAGTACCAATACTAGTATTATCACTACTTAAATTAATAGTTGTAGTTCCATTACTTTCTTCTATAACTGCTTTTAAACTCTCAGTATTTCCTTCTTTAATAACAAAGCTTTTTTCATTTCCATTATTAAATTCTATACTGTAGTCACCATCTTTATCTTTTACTCCAAATTCATAAGTTACAATGTCATCTTTCTCTAGATAAATACTATAGTATAAATAACTATTATTATCAGATGAACTACTTGATGTAGTTGTATCTAACTCATCTAAACTATTACCAAGTATCTCTTTAGCTTTATCATCTTTCTTTAAGTCATTAACTATATTTTTACTAATTTCATTAAGTCTTTCATCATTAAGTTCTAAACTTATTTTTTTCTTACCATCTTGATTTGTTACTTTAATATCATTAGTAGTAATATTATTACCAAGACTTTCTATTATCTTATCATAAATATAGTTAACATCATCTACTGCTTGATTACTTTCTTCTAAATAAGTAAAGATATCACTATTTTCAATAACAATATACTTATCAAAGATATTTCTTAGAAATACATAACTAATATCTTCAGTTTGATAAAAGTTGATACCTAATAGTTCAGTTGCATTTAATAATAATGAACCATCCATATACATTCTTTTAGATTCAGTATCAAGACGGTACTCATAGTTAAAAGTACTATTATTTAAGTTACCAATAACAACATCAGTTCCATCTTCACTATTTCCTAACATAGGATTAATATTAAATCTAGTAGATCCCGTTACAGTTTTGGTAATTTTAGTATTTGTAGTATTTTCATCAAGATTAAGTGTCTCAGTTAAAGCTGTCTTTAGTTCATTAAACGATGTTACAATTCTATTCTTATTAGAATAGTTTTGATATAGCAAAATACCTCCTGCCACTAATAGTCCTATCGCTACAATAATTACTATTGTAACAATAATTTTTTTCTTCTTCATAAATTCACTCCTTACCAATATTATTATAAGTAAATTATATCTTAAAAATTTATTAAATCAAAGCGAATAATAAAAAAACTTAAACTTTTACATAATATGACATATTTTATCTAATAAT
>CAMMMG010000080.1 GCA_946497925.1 uncultured Mycoplasmatota bacterium | reverse complement strand
ATTAAATATTTAAGTAAGAAAGGTATTATTACAGAACTTAATAGTAAGATTAAAGATGTTCCTAATGATAAGAAAAAAGAGTTTGGTATGGAAGTTAATTCACTAAGAACTTACTTTAATGAAAAGTATAATGCATTGAAAGAGAAACTTGAAACTGATGAGTTAAATAAAAAGTTAGAAAGTGAATCTATTGATATTAGTTTACCTTCTACTAAAGTTAGTATAGGTTCTCCTAATATCTTAGAGAAATTAATAGAAGAAGTAGAAGAAATCTTTATGTCTATGGGTTATGATGTAGTAGATGGACCTGAAGTAGAGGAAGATAAATATAACTTTGAGATGTTAAATATACCTAAAGGACATCCTGCAAGAGATGCTCAAGATACATTCTATATTGAAGGAGAAGAGATATTACTTAGAAGTCAAACTTCACCTGTTCAAGTTAGAACAATGTTAAAAGCAGAAGGTAAGAAACCAGTTAGAGTTATTTGTCCTGGTAAGACATATAGAAGAGATGATGATGATGCAACTCACTCTCATCAATTTATGCAAATAGAAGGACTACTTGTAGATAAAGATATATCACTATCTGACTTAAAAGGTACTTTTGAAGTTGTATTTAAAAAGTTATTTGGTGATAGTGTTGAAGTAAGACTAAGACCAAGTTATTATCAGTTTACAGAACCATCAGTTGAAGTGGATATTAGTTGTTTTAATTGTAAAGGAGATGGCTGTAATATTTGTAAAAATACAGGATTTATTACTATCTGTGGTGCAGGGGTAGTTCATCCAGATGTTCTTAGAATGAGTGGCTTTGATCCTAGTGTTTGGAGTGGTTTTGCCTTTGGTTTTGGAGCAGAGAGAGTCGCTATGCTTAAATATGGTATTAATGACTTAAGAGTTTTCTATAATACAGACTTAAGAGAAGTTAATAATTTTGATAGAGGGGAGATTAGTAGTAATGATTAATTTAGAATGGGTAAAAGATTATATTGATATAAGCGATCAAGATTTAGAAACGCTTGCAGTTAAAATAACAGAATCTGGTATTAATATTGAAAAAGTTATTACTAATAAAATAGATAATTTAGTAATAGGTAAAGTTGTTAGTTGTATAGATCATCCAGATAGTGACCATTTACATTTATGTCAGGTAGATATAGGTAAAGATGAACTACAACAAATAGTCTGTGGTGCTCCTAATGTAAGAGAAGGACTTAAAGTAATAGTAGCATTACCAGGAGCTGTCTTACCAGGAGACTTTGCTATCAAATCAAGTAAGATTAGAGGAGTAGAATCTAATGGGATGATTTGTGCTTTATATGAATTAGGTCTTGAAGAGAAAACTGATGAGACTTATGCTAAAGGTATTGAAGAGTTAAATGAAAATGCTCCTGTAGGAAAAGATCCTCTTGTATATTTAGGATTAGAAGATACTTTATATGAGTTAGATATTCATAAACATCGTAATAATGACTGTTACTATCATATCGGTTTTGCTTATGAAATATCTGCAATATTAAATAGAAAAGTAAAGCTACCTGATTTATCTTATAGTGAAGATAAAGATAACGTTAATAATCATTTTAAACTAGAAGTTGATACACCTAAATGTCCTTATTACTTAGCAAAAATGGTTACTAATGTTGAAATTAAAGAGTCACCTGATTTTATTAAAAGAAGATTATTATCAGTAGGTATGAGACCAATAAACAATGTTGTAGATATTTCTAATTATGTTATGTTAGAGTTTGGTCAACCACTTCATTTCTTTGATAAAGATTCTCTAGGCGACAAAATATTAGTTAGAGATGCTAAAGATGATGAGTTAATTACTACTTTAGATGGTAAGGAAAGAACTCTTAAATCTAGTGATATCGTTATTACTGACGGAACTAAGCCTATTTGTGTTGCAGGTGTTATGGGAGGACTTACTACAGAAGTTGAAGATACTACTAAAAATATCTTGATAGAAGCAGCTATCTTTGATCCTGTTAGTATTAGATATACTGCTAGTCACTTAGACCTTAGAAGCGAAGCAAGTATAAGATATGGTAAAGGACTAAGTTATGAATATACTAATATGGCTATCAATAGAGCCTGTCACTTATTAGAAAAATATGCTAATGCAACTGTTCTTTCTGGAACTGTTATGCATGATGAAATAGATAAGACTCCTAAAGTAGTAGAATTCTATCCAATTGAAGTAGATAAAATGCTAGGACTTAAAATAGATGAAGAAGATATGAAACATGAGTTAGAAAGACTAGACTTTCCATATACTATTAAAGATGGTAAATTTACTGTAACTATTCCTAGTAGAAGACTAGATATTGATTCTAATGTTAATGATATAGCAGAAGAAATTGGTAGGCTTTATGGTTATCAAAATATAAAAGGAACTCTTCCTAATATTGAAGTAAAACGTGGCGAGTATGTAGGAGATGTTAAATACCGTAAAGCTATATCTAAGCGTCTTAGAAGTTTAGGACTTAATGAAGTTAAAACTTATACTTTAGTATCACCTTCAATGGCTTCTAGCTTTGATTATGAAGAAAAAGAAAGAATCACTTTACCTAATCCGATGAGTATTGATAAGAGTGTTGTTAGAACAAGTTTAATTCCATCATTAATGAATGTTTATAATTATAATAAAGCTCGTAAAGTAGAAGATATAAATATCTATGAGATCGCTAAAACTTATGATAAAAATTATAATGAAGAATCTAAGATAGCATTCTTAATGAAAGGTAATTACATTACTAATTCTTGGAAAGGTTCTATGAAAGTAGACTTCTATTTAATGAAAGGAATAGTAGAAAGTATTCTTGATTATCTAGGCTTTAAAAACCGTTATAGTTTTGTTAAAAGTAATGCCTCAGACTTACATCCAGGAATTTCTGCAGATATTTTACTTGACCGTAAAAGAATAGGTATTATGGGTAGAGTTCATCCTAAAGTATGTAAAGATGAAGTATATGTGTGTGAGTTATCTTTAAACGCTTTAATGACTAAAGTTAAACCATTAAAATATAAAGAAGCATCAAAATATCCAACAATCGTTAAAGATGTAGCATTCATTGTTCCTAAGACTATGCCATCAAGTGAAGTAGAGACAGTCATTAAAAAAGCAGGAGGAAGACTACTTAGTGACATTAAGGTATTTGATGTTTATGAAAAATTTGATAATGATAAAAAATCTATTGCCTATAACTTAACATTTATGGATAGTAATAGAACTTTAACTGATGAAGAAGTTATGAATGTCTTTGATAATATTATTAAGAAAGTAACAACATCTTTAGATGTTGAATTAAGAGATAAGTAATAAAGTTAAAAGAAGACAAAATACACTGTGATGAAAAAAATACAAAAATAGCTTTACATACTAGTACCACTTATGATATAATTTAAATGTATTAGATGAGGGATACTTCATATAATATAGAAGTAAGTTGATTTTCTTCTTACGAAAATGTTCTCGCTTGTAGATGGTTGCGAGTAATAAATTATTCTACATCGCAGATGTTCTCGCTTGTAGATGGTTGCGA
>CAMMMG010000079.1 GCA_946497925.1 uncultured Mycoplasmatota bacterium | reverse complement strand
TTTAAAGGTATACTATCATGTATCTCTTTACTTTGACCAAGTAGTGCCATATTAATATATAAAGCCATATTTTTATTAGTCAAACCACTAGTTAAATGATAAACTGGCTCTATCTTTACCTTATTAGAAAGTGACTCCATCTTTATTTCTGATGCTGTTATAACGTTTTTAGGCTTATCAAATTTACCTATAACAGTAACAGTAGTACCAACAGTAAGTTGACTTTTTAAGAAAGCTCTATTAAATATTGATACCCCTACAACTCCACTAGCTGTTACAAGACGAAAGTTCATCTTATTAAGTCCTGCTTTAAATCTAACTAATATTGGACTACTCTCTATCTTACCATCTATAATTATATGATCTCCATCATTTGTCTCTTCTAAATTGCCTCTAACTAAAAATTCATATCTAAAAGGATAATGTGTAACTAAATCATCTACTGTATTTATCCCTATCTTAGAAAGAAGTGTTAAAGCTCTAGGTCCTACACCTTTTATATCTTTTAATGCCACAACACACCACCTCTTTTTCTGTCTCATATTATAGCATAATTTTTAGAATTTTAAAAGAAAATAAATCATAAAATTTTAATAAAGGGAGGAATTTATGAAAGTAATTGCAAATGGTGGTGCTTCTACTAAAAACGTTGCTAATAATACTCTAGATGCTATTTATTTAGGACTTAAAGCATCATATATTGATGGATTTAAATTTAAACTTTATTTAACTAAAGATAAAGAAATTATTACTTTAAGTGATGATATAGTAGAAATTTATACTAAAGGAGTTAATGAAATAGATGATTATTCTCTAAAAGAATTCTTACTTTTTAATGTAGGGAGTAATGTTCAAAAACAACAGATAGTAACATTAAGACAGATTCTATATGTTTTTCAAAACACTAATAAATATTTAATACTAGAACTTGCAGACCAAAAAGAAAATAATGCTTTATTTACAGATTTTGTTTTAAATATGATAAGAAGTTATTCTAATAGCATTAATATTTATTTAGAAAGTGAAAATGTAGAAATAGTTGAATATTTAAAATCTACTGATAATTCTTATCCTATTGGTATTAGAGTAACTGAAAATAGTAGAGATAACTGGTACATTGATGTTGATTTCTATGATATTAATACTACTCTTTTAGATGATTTTAATATAAGAGAAAAGGTAGAAGAGAATAAACTTATAATGATAGATCAAGTTAATAGAATGGAAGTTTTTAATTTAATTTATAATGAATATAATGATATATTTGATTATATTTATATTATAACCAGTGATATTGCTAACATTAATAGCAATGAACAAATACAAAATAGAAATCTGTAATAAATTTTATTTAATGTTTTTTCAAAAAACTGTTGACAAAATAACAACAAATGATTATTATAAAAAGCACCAATTCGGAATTAGGCGAATTGGTCGCTAGTATCACACTAGCCAACCCCTTTTTATTCTTTTTTAAGAGACTGCCCTTCAGGGGGTGCAGTCTCTATTTTTATTTTTGATATAATAACTAATGTTAACTACTTATCATTATTTAAACATTAAAACATCTCACTTAGGAGATGTTTTAATTATATCTATATAGCTTTTACACAAAGTTCATATTACCAACCATCATATCTGTTATAGTTTTACCAAAAAGTTCTAAGAAATTAAGTTTATCAACATTTTCTGTAACTGTTAATACTCCTTCTTTAATCTTTTTACCACTATTATCTTTAACTATTATCTTACCTACTTCATCACCTATTTTTAAAGGTAAACTATTATTAGTTACTTTTATATCATAAGTATATTTCATATTATCTGCACTCTTCTTAGAAAGTATCGCTATATCGTCAAGTGGTACTAAACTAATCTTAGAACTAGTCGCTTTATCTAAACTTATTTCTCTAACTACATCATCAGTAGTTTTTAATATTTCAATTTTATAGTTATTAAATCCATAATCAAGTAAACTCATAGTCTCACTATTTCTAATCTGACTATTTTCTTCTCCTAAAACAATAGCGATAAGTCTTAAGTCATCTCTTTTAGCAGTCGCTGCTAAACAATACTTGGCAGCATCTGTATGACCTGTTTTTAATCCATCAGCACCTTCATAAAATCTAACTAATTTATTAGTATTAACTAACCAAAATTTATTATCAGTATCTTCTCGCAAATAGTCTTCATAAACTGATGAAAACTCTAATATTTTTTCATGTTTTAAAAGTTCTTTTGCAATTATAGCCATATCATAAGCGCTTGAATAGTGTCCTTCTTCATCAAGTCCCGTACAGTTTTTAAAATGGGTATTTATAAGTCCTAACTCTTTAACTTTTTTATTCATCATCTCAACAAATTCTACTTCACTTCCTGCAATAAACTCAGCCATAGCGACCGTAGCATCATTAGCACTAGCCATGGATATACCTTTCATCATATCTTCGACAGTCATTTCCTCTCCCGTTGTTAAAAAGATCTGACTACCTCCCATACCAGAAGCATTTGCACTAGCCGTTACCTTATCAGTCCATTTTATTTTACCTTTCTCAATTTGTTCAAGTATTATAATTTGAGCGACCATCTTAGTCATAGATGCAACTGCTAGTTGTTCATCTTTATTTTTTTCAAAGATTATCTCTCCAGTAGTCGCATCCATTAAAATACCAGCAGTAGCATTAGGTATAAGAGATGTATCAGTAGTATTCTCACTGTCTGTACTTTCTTCATCATTATTATTTTCAGTTGTATTTTCAGCTTCATTTAAAGTATTATTCTCTTCATCTTTTGTATTATCTTCTATATCACTAGATTTCTCATTACTATCTGTACTATTATTTTCTGTAACATTTTCATCTTTTATTTCTGTATTATTATTCACTTGCTCTGCTTTAACAAAACATGGTATTAAAAGAATAGATAACATAATTAATAAAAATGCCTTTTTCATTAAATCAACTCCTAATAAAGGCTATGCTAACATTATTCAAATATGAATATTAAAACAACTAAAAATATGATATTATGGTATTAATAAAGATTAAATATAATATGATTAAGTAAGGAGTTTTATATGAAAAAAATTATTATTATTTTAAGTAGTATTATTGTTATTATCTTTATTATTCTTATGATTTTCTTATTTAATACTAATAGTAAAGATAAAGATATTAAAGAAGTTAAAGAAAATGAAACTAAAGAGGAAATCACTAAAGAAGAAGATAATGAGTTCAGTAAATTATCTTATTATAAAGAAGAAAATCTTGAAAGATATAAAGCTTATCAAACCAATAATTCTAATCTTTCTATAGAAGATATTGTTACAAGAGTTAACTTAAATTTAGATAAAAATCCTTATACTGATACTATTCCCTCTACTAATTTAAACACTAACTATTTACTTGTTAATAAGTTTAATTATTTAGATAGTAATTATATTCCTAATAATCTTGAACTACTTGATAATATTTATTCTAAAAGTGGTATATATTTAGTTAAAGAAGCGAAAGATAATCTTGAAAGATTAATAAGTGATGCTAAAAATGATGGAATGAATATTAGAGTAATCTCTGCTTAT
>CAMMMG010000078.1 GCA_946497925.1 uncultured Mycoplasmatota bacterium | reverse complement strand
AACCTTGGCAAGGTCGCATACTAACCGCTGTACTACACCTGCATAACCTTATTTAATACTCAACAATCGTTACCCTGTTTAATACCCAACAACCGCTGTACTACACCTGCATGCATAAATATATTATCAAATTATACACTTAAATGCAAGGAAAAATTGCAAAAATCTATAATTTATTATATAATTATGTCTGAAGAAGGGTGATGCCATGAAAGAAAAGATAAAATTATTTTTTCGAAAAATTAGAAAAAATATTATTGAATATATAGCTACGAATCGTTTATTCTTGACGTATGTTGTTATTGCTATGGTTGGATTAATGCTAGTTCGAGGCTTTACGATTGATAATATGTGGAGTTTTGAAGCTTTTATTTCAGATTTGGCATTGGTACTTATGATAGGATCTTTAGGTTATTTAGTAAAACCTAAAAATCAGTATCGTTATTTTTTGATTGTCTTAATTGTATTTACAGCGATGGAAGTTATTAATTCTGTTTATTATACATTTTATACTTCTTTTGCTTCTTTTGGAGAACTTGGTACAGCAGGACAAACAGAAACAGTTATGAGTTCGGTTTTTGATAGATTAAAGTTAACTGATTTGATGTATATTTTATTTCCTTTTGTATTTTATTTTATTCATAAAAAATTACTTCGTACAGCTTATTATAATTTTATGAGTGTTGTGGAAAAAGGAAAGAAAATGTGTACGGTTACACTTTTAGTAGGATGTCTTTTTTTAGCTTATACTTTTGTTACAGCAACAGGTACAGATTATTCAAGACTTGCTAAGCAATGGAATAGAGTATATGTTGTTGAAAGATTTGGTTTAGTTTTATATCAAATTAATGATTTAATTCAAACATTAACGCCTAAATTTAGTAGCTTATTTGGTTATGAAGAAGCTGCTCAAAGTTTTATAGATTATTTTACAAGTGAAGATATTGACATGTATGATGGTGATAATAAGTACACTGATATACTTGAAGGGTATAATGTTGTTTTTATTCATATGGAAGGTATGCAGACTTATCTTATGGATTTAACATTTAATGGGGTAGAAGCTACACCAAATATAAATAAGCTTGCTAGTGAAGGAATGTTTTTCTCTCGTTTTTATCCACAAGTTAGTATTGGAACATCTAGTGATACCGAGTTTACCTTAAATACTAGTTTAATGCCTGCAGCTAGTGGGGCAGTATTTACTTCTTATTATGACCGAGAGTATATTACCATACCAAAACTATTAAAAGAAAAAGGATATACTACATTTAGTATGCATGGTAATTATGCTTCGATGTGGAATAGAGCAACAGTTCATCCTTTATTTGGATATGATGAGATGTATTTTGAAGAAAGTTATACTTATAATGAAGATGCTAATGATCCTAATAATTTAGAATATATTAATTTAGGTATTAGTGATAAGAAGTTCTTTGAACAAGTAGTGCCAATTATTGAGGGAATAGAAGCAACTGGTACTAATTATATGGGTACTGTTATTACTTTATCTAATCATTCACCATTTACTTTCCTAGATAAGTATGGGGAATATGATATGTCGACTACTTATGAAGATTGTAATGAAGAAACAGGAGAATGCAGTGAAGTAACAACTAATTATTTATATGGTACAGATGTTGGTAATTATATTATGAGTAGTCATTATGCAGATGCAGCTTTAGGTGAGTTCTTCCAATATGTCAATAATTCAGAATATTTTAATAATACAGTTTTTGTATTATATGGTGATCATGATGCTAAGTTATCTAGAAATGAAATTAATTACTTATATAATTATGATTATAGGACAGGAGAACTTAAGAGTGAAGATGATCCGACTTATGTAGCTTATGATGAATATGATCATGAACTTAATAAGAATACACCACTTATTATTTGGACGAAAAATGAATCATTACGTCGCAGGCTTCATGGAGAAGTAGATTATGTAATGGGTATGTATGATGTTATGCCAACACTTGGTAATATGCTTGGTATAGAAAATGAATTTGCAATGGGTCATGATATATTTAATATTAAAGATGATAATTATGTGGTATTCCCTAATGGTAATTTCTTAACTAATTTGATTTACTATAATAATTCCGAAAGTCAATACAAAGTTATTTCGGAAGGAGCTGAGTTATCAAGTGATTATATTTCTAATTTACTTGATAAAACAGAAAAAGTATTAGATGTATCGAATGCGATAATTGTTCATGATTTAATTAAAAATGAAGGGGATACGGTTAGAGAAATGAAAGAAAATGAGGCTAGCGAATGAGAAAGAAATATAAAGTAGGGTTAATAGTTATTAGTGTTTTACTAGTGGGAGTTATAAGTTTAGGAGTACTTCGTATATTTTATAATGATGAAGAAGAAAAAAGAGAAGTAAATGTAACTAGTGTTATATCTAATATTAGTGATTATGGATATACTTTAGATGATAGGGATACTGATTACATGAAAGAAGTTTTCAGTGAATTAGAAAATATATTAGAAGCTCTAGAAATAGATTATCACGCTTATGCCGAAGCTTTAGCTAAACTTTTTGTAATTGATTTTTATACGTTAGAGAATAAAATTAATAAGTATGATATAGGAAGTTTAGAATATATTTTAAGTAGTAGTGTTGAGTCTTTCCGGTTAAAAGCTCAAGATACTATTTATCGGGATGTAATAGATAATACTTATCGTGATAGAATACAAGATTTACCAGAAATTACAAATGTAGAAGTTGTAAATACAGAAGATACTACTTTTACATTGAATGATGAAGAAGTAGATGCTATAAAAGTAGAAATGAATTATGAATATAAAGAAGATTTAGGATATGACACAGAAGGAACTATTTATTTAGTTAGAAATGATGTTAAATTAGAAATAGTTTCTTATAGTCCTAGTATAGAAGAAGTTTAATAATAAAGGAGTAGGTATATATGGGGAAGTTTGATCCAATTGATATATTTTTTATCGCTTTAATTTCAGCTTATTTTATAACTTTATTTTGTATTGGAATTACTTTCTTATATATGAAATTAACTAAAAATAAGAAAACTAGGGCTCAAGAAGAAGTAAAAGTAGAAGTTCTTCCTGTTAAAGAAAAGAAAAAAATATCTAAGTCTAAAGTTAAAAAAGAGTTTAATTTTGATTTTGATACGTTTAAAAAGAAGTTTGCATCTTTACCACTTATTAGAACTTTATTTATGAAGGAAGTAAAATCAAAGAGAGTAGATGTAAAAGAATTAGAACCGGTTAAAATAAAAGTAGAGTCTCAAGAAATACCTGTTGATACGGAAACAGAAGAAGCATCTATAGTTCAAGAAGAAATAAAAGAAAAACAAGAAGAAAAGAAAGTAGAATCTCTTAATAAAGAAAGTAAGAAAAAAACTACTAGTAGTTCTAAGAAAACTTCAACTACTAAAAAGAGCAATAATAAGTCGAATAAAAGTAGTAATACTGCTAAAAAGACTAATACTACTAGTGAATCAGGAAGTAAGAAGACTAGTTCATCTTCTAAATCAAAGAGTTCTACATCAGCAAAAAAGAAGAATACAAATAAAAAGACTTCTAGTAAGAGTGGTACTAGAAAGTCAAGTGGTAAAACTACTAAAAAGGGTGGTACTACAAAGAAGGCTACAACTAATAAAAAGAAGAGAAGTACAAAAAGAGCAAAGTAATTTT
>CAMMMG010000077.1 GCA_946497925.1 uncultured Mycoplasmatota bacterium | reverse complement strand
GATTTAATTATTAGACCTTTTATTATCGATAATAGAGAAATCACTTTAGTCATGAGTGAAGTTTTAGGTAGTTCAAGTTATGTTAATGATTTTATTTTAAGACGTCTTTTAACTATTAAGTTTCAAAGTGATGATATAGGAAGTCAACTTCTTAACTTTATTCCTACTAATAATGGTAAAATATTAAATAAATTAAGTGATATGACTGATTATATCTGTATGGGCTTTGCTCTTATTCTTTTTAGTGATAATGAATCTGAAAAAGCTATTGCAATTGAAGCAAGGGCTACCGTAGATAGAGGTATACCTATTGTTAATAATGAAGCAAGTATAACTGGAAGCAAAGATGCTTTTAATGAAAATTTTAATACTAATATTGGTCTTATTAGAAGAAGAATAAGAGACTGTAATTTATATATAGATGGCATGTTTGTTGGAAAGTCTAGTAAGACTAAGATAGGTATTTTATATATGAATAGTATTGTTATTAAAGAAAATGTTGATAATATAAAAAATAAACTTAGCAAAATCAATGTTGATGGCATCTTAGATACAGGTAATTTAAAGAGTTATTTAGATAGTAAGACTAACTTTTTCTTTCCAACAATTACATCAACAGAACGTCCTGATAAAGTCGCTCAAGCTTTACTTGAAGGTAAGATTGCTATTGTCTCTGATAACTCACCTTTTGTTTTAATTACTCCTACTTTCTTTGTAGATTACTTACATACTAGTGATGATTACTATGAGAAAGCAATTAATACTTCATTTATTAGAATAATAAGATTCCTTGCCTTTATAATCGCAATCTTTACTCCTGCAATATACATTGCCTTAACTACTCATAATCAAGACATATTACCATTATCTTTATTTTTAAACTTCATGGAGCAGAGAGATACTGTTCCCTTCTCAGCTTTAATAGAAGCTTTATTTATGAGTATATCCTTTGAAATACTAAGAGAAAGTGATATTAGAAAACCTGCTAGTATGGGTACATCAGTCTCAATTCTTGGTGGTTTAATATTAGGTGATGCTGCTGTTTCTGCTGGTATTATTTCCCCTATTATGATAATAGTTATTTCTATATCAGCAATATCAGGCCTTGCCTTTTCATCAGTTGAAATGATTTATGCTTTAAGATGGTGGAGATTTATTATGTTATTTCTTGCTATGTTCTTTGGACTATTTGGAATCTTTGTAGGTTTCATTATACTTCTAGCATCCCTAGTCACAACATCATCAGAAAGTCTTCCTTATCTTGCCCCATTCTCTCCTTTCATTAAAGAAGAAATTAAAGATACTATTATTAAAGGAAGTCATAAAAGAATAAGATTTAGGAATCCATTACTTACTAAAAATAAAATAAGGGAGAGAGACTTATGAAAAAGATTATTATTTTCTTAATAATATTATTAATATTTCTAGGGTTTACTCCATATCATGAACTTAACTCTCTAGCAGTTGTTGATACTTTAGGAATAGATTATTATGATAATAAGTACCATCTTTATTTAAATGTTATCAACGATAATAATAAAGTTTATACTGTTACAGGTGAAAGTCTTGGTGAAGTATTTTTAAAAGCTAGAAATATTGATAATAAAAAAACTTATTATAAGCATTTAGAAGTAGTTATTTTTAATACTAAACTTTTAGATAAAACAACTATTAATTTCTTTAAAGATGAATTTACTTCTATTGACTATTTAGTACTTGCAACAGAAGATAAAGTAAGTGAACTATTTTCTCATTATCATAAACGAAGAGATTATAAAAGCTTTATAAAAAAAGAAAAAGAAATGAGTGGTTCTATTATTAATACAACATTTAAAGAACTATTAAGTAGTAGTTCAGATGATATTAAAGATGCTTTTATTCCTTTAATCAGTTATAAAAATAACCTTATAAGTAAAGGAAGCTTTACACCAAGTAAAAATATTATTTTAAATAAGAAGTTAACAAGAACAAGTTTTCTACTTAATGAAAAAATAGATACTTTTAACACAAAGATTAAGATAGATAATAAAAGTTATGAAGTAGTTTTATATGATTTAAAAACTAAGATTAAATATAAGGATAATACCCTTAATATCAAGATAACTGGTAATATTGATTCTTCTGATATTAATAATGTAACTAATTTAAAAAATAATGCCATTAAGATGTTAGAAAATGATATAAAGACATTATTAAATACTGAAAAAGACAAAGAGTTTAATATTTCTAATACTATTAATTATATTTATTTACATACTAGAGAGCTTAATTATAATACTTATAGAAACACTAATATTAAAATAGATATTAATTTAGAAGAAAAGGAGAAAAATAATTATGACTAATAAAAAAATAGGACTTTTACAATTAGCCAGTTTAACATTTTTTCTTTCTATATCATCTTTTCCTTTATTTTTAGAAAAGATTATTAAGATTAGTAAAAGTGACACTATTATTAGTATTATATTAGGATCTATTTTAGTAGCAATGGCATTTAAGGGAATACTAATATTAAGAAAGAGAATAAAACCTATAAATAAATATTTAAAAATAAGTATTTGTTTAATATTATCTATAGTTTTTATATATCTATTATTAGAAACTACTAATTTTATTAAAAACTCATATTTAAGTAGTGGTAATTTTTATAGTATCCTAATTCTTATAATTTTAATGTGTTTAATTATATCGTTACAAAGTTATAAAGAATTAGCTAGTCTTTCCCTAATACTTGGTTTTATCTTTATTCCTTTATTTGCTATTAATATTATAGGTAGTACTTTTAGTTTAGATTTAACTTATTTGAAAGTACCTTTTACTACTAGTTCTACTGATATACTAAAAGGAAGTCTCTTATTCTTTCTTTATGAAGTTATCCCCTTATCTTTAATTTTATTTATTCCTTATAAAGAAATAGATAATAGAAAAAAACAAGATAAATATTTATATCTTGCGCTTTTAACTGGTATTTTAGTTATAATTATAGAATATTTACTATTATACTTTTCGACTAGTATTAATGTTTTAACTGATTATAATTATCCTTTTATGCTAACTATTAACAGTCTATCTAGTACTTTTATTTTAGGTAGACTAAGTTACATCATAAGTTTCTATTTACTATTTGCTCCACTGCTTGCTCTTTCTTTAATCATTTGTGTTATTAAGCAGTTAGGGTTTGACAAGTATAACCTAAAGACTCAAGATTAGTTCTTTGACTTGCTAGTGGTTGAAAATAAGCATCTAAGCTAGTATTAGCAGCATTTGATTCTTTTCTTTCTTTAGTTAAAACAAAAGAAGTTTTAGTATCAGTAGTTGTCTCTTCTAATAAACCAGTATTTCTTAAATTATTTATTTCAGTTAAGATAGGATTATCTACTATTGTAGGCTCTATTACTTCTGGCATCTCATAAGTAAATGTTACTTTATTTAAAACATTATTACCATAATTACTAGTAATTGTAACATTATAAACCATTGTTCCAACAGGTACTTCTCTTTTACATGTTAATGCTGTCGCACTAGTTAAATTATTGGTATTTGTATTATTATTAGAAGTATCATCATTAAAGAAAATTCTAAATACTGGTGGAATAATAATTAAAATAATAAAAATAACAATAAGAAGATACACAAAAATATTAGTTAGTGAACTTTCCTTTTTTTCTTTCATTACTCTTCCTCACTTTTC
>CAMMMG010000076.1 GCA_946497925.1 uncultured Mycoplasmatota bacterium | reverse complement strand
ATCGGAATCTTTTTTATTAATGATAAGGTATCTTTTTAAAAAAGGATTAACAATTACAAAAAAATGTTTGACAAATTATCTAAAATATGATAATATATCAGCACGCAGTAAGAAAGGAGCAATTAATGAATAATTACCAAATAAGAGAAAAGTCATATACTGAAGCTTTGGCATCAGCACGTGTAGGAGGTAATTTATCTAACAGGTTAGTAAAAACTGTGCCTAATATGACATCTAAAATTGCAACTGTTCTAGGTAATACTAAAGAAGGAATTACAGAACAAAAAAATCAAACTTTTGATTTAGCATATTTTCAAGGACTTGCTAGAGAACAAGAAGCTAGAAATTTGGATTATATGAGAAAACAAGCCAGTATGCATTATGGTAATAGAAAAAGATAATCGTTTGTGGCGATTATCTTTTTTCTTTTAAGCAGCTTGCTTATCTTGTTTTCTTAAACTTCTAATTTCTCTTGCACTCATTCTAATTTTAGTTCCATCTTCAAGTCTAATTACTTGTAAATTTGGTTTTTGTTGTTTTTTAGTAGCATTTAAAGCATGTGATCTACTATTTCCAGTTAAAGGCTTTTTGCTAGTAACTTTCTTTGCCATAATAATTCCTCCTTTACTAAACGTTTCTGCTTTATAACTTTATCATAAATATAACACAAAGTCAAATAAAATCGCATAATTTTATTGACTCGCATACATCTGTATGATATAAATGAAGTGAGGAGAGTGATTATTATGTATAATATGTTATATGTTAAGAGTAATTACTCTTTACTTTCTAGTCTTTTAACAATAGATGATATTATAGATTATAATATAAAAAATAATAGAACTAATGCTATTATCTGTGATGATAATATGTATGGGACAATGGAGTTTATTAAGAAGTGTAATCTTAAGAAAATAAAACCTGTTGTTGGATTAGAAGTATCTTTTGATAATTATAAAATATTACTTTATATTAAAAACTATCAGGGATATCTTAATCTAATTAAAATATGTACAAGAGTAAATGATAATACTTTAACTATAGAAGATATTATTAACTATAAAGATAATCTCTTTCTTTTAGTGCCTTTTGATAGTTTAAATTTCTATTTAGAACATAAAGATAAATTTACGGATATTTATCTTGGCTTTAGTAATAAGAAAGAGGAAAGTGAGGCTTTAGTTATTACTAAAGATATAGTTTATTTAAAGCCATGCTTATATAAAAGAAAAGAAGATAGTGATTATTTAAAATATCTTTATTTAATTAGAGATGGTAAGACTCTTAATGATAATATTAGTTATGATACTTTAAATAAAGAATTAGAAGTTACTGATATTATTAATACTTATGAAAATATAGGACTACTTAATACTTTAAAAATAGTAGATGAATGTAATTTAGAGTTTCCTAAACCTAGTTTATTACTACCTATATATGAATGTCCTAAGGGAGTAGATTCATCTATTTATTTAATGAGTCTTGCTAAAGCAGGTCTATCTAAAAGACTTAATAATAATGTTACTAAAGATTATCTTGATAGATTAGGTTATGAGTTAAATATAATTAATAACATGGGCTTTGCCAATTACTTTCTTGTTGTTTATGATTTTATTAGATATGCTAAAAAGAAAGGAATATTAGTAGGACCTGGTAGGGGTAGTGCAGCAGGAAGTTTAGTTGCATACTCTCTTGGTATTACGGAAATAGATCCTTTAAAATATAACTTACTATTTGAAAGATTCTTAAATCCAGAACGTAAGACTATGCCTGATATAGATACAGATATACCTGATGTCTATCGTGATGATATTATTAATTATGTTACTGATAAATATGGTAAAAAAAGAGTATCTGGTATTGTTACATTTGGAACTCTTGCTGCTAAACAAGTATTAAGAGATGTATCTCGTATATTTAGTGTACCTTTATATAAAGTAGATAGGCTAACATCTTTTATACCTGTTATGTCTCATAAGAAGTTAGAGGAGTTTTATAGGGAAAATGAGAAGTTTAGAGCATATATAAACAGTGATGAAGTATTGTCTAAAGTCTATAAAATCGCTTCTATTATTGAAGGTTTTCCAAGACAGATTGGAACACATGCTGCTGGTATTGTTATGTGTAAGAAGGACTTAGATGAAGTTATTCCTTTAACTAAAAGTGATGATATGTACTTAACAGGATATTCTATGAACTATTTAGAAGAGTTAGGTCTATTAAAGATGGATTTTCTAGGAATTAGAAATCTTACTATTATCATGAATGTAATGGATATGGTTTATAAAACTAGAGGTGAAAGAATAGAGTTTAATGATATTCCTTTAGATGATAATGAGGTTTATAGATTATTTGCAAATAGTGATACTAGTGGTATCTTTCAATTTGAATCTAATGGAATGAGAGGATTCTTAAGAAAGCTTAAACCTAGTAGTTTTGATGATTTAATCGCCGCGATTGCTCTATTTAGACCTGGTCCTGCTGAAAATATAGATTTATATATAGCAAGAAAAGAGGGACGTGAAAAAGTTATTTATCAAGATCAATCATTAGAACCTATTTTAAAAGAAACTTATGGTATTATGATATATCAAGAACAAATAATGCAAGTTGCAAACATCTATGCAGGTTATACATTAGGAGAAGCAGATATTTTAAGACGAGCGATTAGTAAGAAAAAAGTAGATGTTTTAAAGAATGAAGAAAGTAAATTTATAAGTAAAGCGAAAGCATTAGGACATGATATAAATACTTCTAAAACGTTATTTGCAAGTATTCTTAAATTCGCCGGTTATGGTTTTAATAAATCCCATGCCGTTGCATACTCTCTAGTCGCTTATAAAATGGCTTATTTAAAAGTACATTATAAGTTAGAGTTCTATGCTAATCTTTTAAATAATGTTATAGGTGCTTCCTCTAAAATGCAAGAATACTTAAGAGAGATAAGAAGTCATGATTTGAAAGTATTAAAGCCTGATATAAATAAAAGTACTAATAGATTTGTTATTGATGGTAATAATATAATCTTTCCATTTTCTACTATTAAAGGAGTAGGAACAAGTGTTTCTAGTCTGGTATTGAGGTCAAGAGATAAAGAATTTACTGATATATATGATGCTTTTTCTAAATTAGTTAGAGGAGGAGTTACTAAAAAACAGTTAGAGTCTTTAATAAATGCTGATGCTTTTAGAAATTTAGGGTATAATAAAAAAACATTAATTACTAATTTAGATAGTCTAGTTAATTATGGAACTTTAACTATAGATTTAGATGAGAGCTTAGTATTAAAGCCAGAGATAATTATTACTAATGAATTTCCTAATAGTGTTTTATTAGAACAAGAAGAAGAGTGCTTTGGTTTTTATATTAGTAATCATCCTGTAACTGCATATAAGAGTAAGTATCAAAATATTATAAGTATTAATAATTTAAGTAATTACTTTAATAGAATAGTTAATGTTATGGTAATGGTAGAGAAAGTTAAAGCGATTAAGACTAAGAAAAATGAAGATATGGCTTTTGTAACTAGTAGTGATGAGACAGGGCAGGTTGACTTTATCTTCTTTCCTAGAGTATATAAAAATTATATGGATATTAAAAAAGGAGATATTTGCATATTTACGGGAACCGTTGAGAAAAGATATGATGAATTACAATTAGTAGTTAGTAAAATTAATTATATAAGGAGAGAAAATGAAGAAGA
>CAMMMG010000075.1 GCA_946497925.1 uncultured Mycoplasmatota bacterium | reverse complement strand
CTGCAACAGGAGAGTTAATAGATACAGTTCCTAATGCTACAGAACAAGATGTTGATATGTGTGTAAAAGAGGCTGTGTCTGCGGGGAAGGAATGGGCTAAAATGCCTATGCATGAACGTGGAGACATACTTTATAAATTTGTTGATTTAGTAGAAGCGAAGAAAGAAGAGTTAGCAGAGCTTCTATCTAAAGAAACAGGTAAACCAATTAAAGAAGCAAGAGATGAGATAGGAAATACAAGAACTTTTGTTGGTGGTTATGTTGAAAAAGCCAAACACGAATATGGAGATGTAATACCAGCAGGTATTGAAAAAGGATACGAAAAAACACTTCAATTAACAGTTCAAGAACCTCTAGGAGTAGTAGGATGTATTATTCCATTTAACTTCCCATGTGACTTATTTGGTCAAAAAGTTCCAAGTGCTCTAATCATGGGTAATAGTGTTATCGTTAAACCATCTACATATAATCCATTAACACTTCATACATACTGTAACTTAATGATGGAAGCAGGAGTTCCTGCTGGAGTAATCAACTGTATCTCAGGTGATGGTCCTACTACTGGAGAGGCACTTGCCAAACATCCTATGGTAAATTTAATGACTGTTACAGGAAGTACTGCTGTTGGTAGTGAAGTAATGGCTAATTGTGCTAAGAACATTACTCATGTTATGCTAGAATTAGGTGGAAATGATGCTTTCATCGTTATGAATGACGCTGATATGGACCTAGTTATCGATGAAATGGTATGGGGAAGACTTTATAATACAGGACAAGTATGTTGTGCTAGTAAAAGATTCTTAGTTCAAAAAGACGTTAAAGATGAATTTGTTAGAAAAGCTGTTGAAAAGATCAAAACTCTAAAAGTTGCTATGCCTCAGCAAGAAGATGCCGATATTGGTTGTCTAATCAATGAAAAAGCAGCAATCAGAGTTCAAGATCAAATTAAAAAGACTCTTGAACAAGGAGCTAAACTTGTCTATGGAGGTAGAAGAAACGGAGCTTTCCTAGAGCCAACAGTTCTTGATAATGTTACTCGTGATATGGATGTTATGAAAGATATGGAAATCTTTGGACCAGTTATTCCTGTATGTAGTTTTGATACGGTTGAAGAAGCCATTGAAATAGCAAATCAAAGTAGTTATGGACTATGTGGAAATATTATGACCAAAGATATGAAAACAGCTTTCAAAGTAGCTAATGCTCTTGAAGTAGGAGGAGCAGTTATCAATGGAGCAAGTTTCTTCCGTGCTGCGGAAATGCCATTTGGTGGTTGGAAACATTCAGGTATTGGTAACGAAGGAATATCTACAACTCTAAAAGAAATGAGTAGAACAAAGACAATAGTCTTAAAGAATATATTAGATTAGATTTAAGTATTTTACTTAAGTCTTTTTCTTTTCTTGACAATTATATTGGAATTTCCAAAATGATTTAGATGCACTTGATAGTAAAACAACTTGCCAGTTCAGACAAGTTGTTAATTATTTTTGATTTTCAAATATTAACCCTTTATAATATTTCCAAGCAAGAACTCTAAAAGCTAACTTATCAATTAATCCTTCATCAATAGTTTTGTTATTTACGGCATCTTTTATATCATTAAAACTTTCTTCATAATCTGTTGTAATAATTAAATCATTACCTGCCATTATGGCTTTAACCGCTACATTATCAATAGAAGATACTGCTCCCATCGCTAAATCATCACTAATAATAATGCCCGTAAATCCTAATTTGTTCCTAAGTAAGTTATGAATATTAGTAGAAAGTGATGCTGGATTGCTACTATCAATATTAGTAACAATATTATGACTCACAAGCACAGCTTCTGCTCCTTCATTAATACCAGCTTCAAAAGGAGGTAAATCATTCTTAACAATATCATCGTAAGTTCTATTATCAGTAACGCTTCCAGTATGAGTATCAGCATTATTACCATATCCTGGAAAATGTTTTAAAGTATAAGATACACCTAAACCTTTACTAGCATTAATAACAGTTTTAGCATAAGTACTAGTTAACTCTGTATTTTCTCCTAAAGTTCTTTTATACATATAGTCACCTGAATTAGTAGATACATCTACAACAGGTGCTAGATTTAAATTAAGCCCTAGTTCTGATAACAATAAACTTTTATTAATAGTATCTTGTCTTATTTTCTCAAAACCACCACTTAAATACAAATCTCTTGGTGATTCAAATTTACTACTAGCAAGGTTTGGATTACTACTAACTCTTACAACAGTTCCCCCTTCTTCATCAACTGCCGTTAATATAGGAACTTTAGATACATTTTGTAAATTATTAATCATTTGCTTTACTTCTGGTTTAGTTTTATCTCTAAAATCTTTTTCAAAAAAAACATAACCTCCAAATTGATATTTCTCTAACGTTTCAACAGGATTAGTATCAGGATATCTTACAAGAAGTAATTGACTAATCTTTTCATCAAGTGACATAGTTTTTAACTTCTTAGCAGCAAAGATATAAAAATCCTTAAAAATACCATTATCCTGCCACTCGCTAGGTACACCTTCTTCATCATTACTAACCTTAATAGTCTTATATCCCAAAACTTTATTGTCTTGTAAAGCTTTATTTTTATTTAAAGAACCATTATATTCAAGTTCAATAACATCACCAACAGATAAATTATTATCAACAATTCCAAATGTATAAATAATATTATTACTATCCTGAATAGTAAAAGTACTATCATCAACACTCATCACAGTAGAGACCATTGTTTTAGTTTTCTCGTCTTTACTTTCTAAATTATGATTTATAAATAATGTTATCCCTCCTAAAACAATAAGAATACCAGTTATAGCAAGTACCAAAATTCTTTTCTTATTCAAAATAATCACCTCATTATCAATATTATTATATAGAAATAACAATGTTATTATGTCAAAAATAAATATTGACTTAGACTATACTCTAAGTGATAATATAACTACGAAGGGAAGTAATAAAATGACTATAAAAGAAGTAGCAGAAAAATTTAATATGACTAATGATACATTAAGGTATTATGAAAAAGTAGGACTAATAGGACCAATTAAGAAAAATAGTAGTGGTATAAGAGATTATAGTGAAGAAGATTTAAGAAGAATAGAGTTTATTAAGTGTATGCGTAGTGCAGGTATTTCTATAGAAGTATTAAAAAAGTATGTTGATTTATATGATGAAGGAGAAAACACTAAACTAAAACGTCAGCAATTATTAGAAGAAGAACAAAAAAAGCTTGAAGAAAAGATTAAAGCTATGACCGATGCTCTAGAAAAGCTTAAATTTAAAATTGAACTATATAAAACAGATAAGTTGGATAAATATTTATAATCAGAGTAATTTAATTATTCTGATTCTTTTAATTTATGCTATACTAGAAAGCAAAAAAAGCAATATTTAATAACAGTTAATTTAATTAACCTATTTCGTTAATTATTTATTGACACATTTGTTCAAATTATATATAATTAAATTAACCAAATGGGTTAATCTAAATAAAGGGAGGTTCTAGTGCAATTAACATACAAGACAAATAAACTACAAAAATTATGTGAAAATCCTGAATATAATAAAGAATTAGTAAAAAAATATGGTGTAGAAGTTGCAAAGAAATTGCCATTAAGAATAAAAGAACTTAAAGCTTTTGACAATTTAAACGATGTCCCTACTTGCTTACCATATAGAAGACATAAACTAAAAGGAGATTTAAAAGATAATTTTGCAATTAATATAACAAATCGGTAAAATTAAATAGAAAGTTCCCGAATTATTAAAGGAACTTTTTTTAACGACTA
>CAMMMG010000074.1 GCA_946497925.1 uncultured Mycoplasmatota bacterium | reverse complement strand
ATCTATGTTAGATTCACAATTTGAAGAGACAGAAAAAGATGGTGTTAGTTTAAAAACTAATAATAATAAAGATAAACATACTTATAATGTCTCATTAGAAATTGATTTAACAAAAGCAAGTGATGATGCTTTATCAGAATACGGTTTAGATGGTATCACTGATGAAAAAGCTACATATGAAGATACTAAAAAAGAAGCAGAAGCTGATGGATTTACTTGTAAATAAAAAAAGAAAGGGCTTTCTCTTTTCTTTTTTTTGTGCTATATTAGTTTTATAAGAATAGGAGGAGTTTGTATGACAAGAGGAAGTGCTAGAAAAGAAGTAATAAAACATGAAGAGGTGTCAAGTTGGGTATACATATTATTATTAACAGCTGTTGCAATATTAGGTTGGGTATTAGGTAAGTTTGAATTTAATATAGGTAAAGCAACTCTTACTTTTGCAATGTTTGCTTATCCATTTAGATATTTTATTGCAAATATTATTACTAAAAAATATGGCTATAAAGAGACTATGAATGGAATAAGTTATTCAGCGTGTTTAATGTTATTATTTATAATAGTAGCATCTCTATTAGGACAAAGAGATATAGATTATATCCCTGTAACAGGAGAAATATTTGCTTATCTTGCAAGTCAAATGATTAACTTAACAATTTATTATTATCTATATATGAATACAGATGGTAATAAGTTAACAATACTTGCAACTTATATATTTGCAATGTTAGTAGATAATTTAATTAGTATGTTATTTATAAGTAGAATGACTATGGTAGATGCTTTTTGGAGAACGTACTTTGTTACTATATTAATAGAAACAATTATCTCTATAATATTAATTAACTTTGATGAGAAGAAAGTATTACCAATAAATAAAAGTAAAAGAAGAAAGAAATGAGTAAGAAAGTAAGTATTATAATTATACTTAGTATATTAGTAATAATAGTTTTATATAGTGTTAATAGATTAATTTCTTCTAATAGATTAGAATACTATAATAAATTAGAAAGAGAAATGATTAATGCTAGTAAAGATTATTTTTTAGATTATAATAATTATTTACCTAAAGAAATAAATGATAATACTAGAGTACTATTAAGTGCTTTAGTTATGGAAGAATATATTGATAAGATAAAAGATATTAACAATAATGATTGTAATATGACTAAAAGTTATGTAGAAGTAGAGAAAATAAGTAATAAAGAATATTTATATAAAGCACATTTAGTGTGTGATGAAAATAATTATGAAACTAGGGATGGGGAGTAAAGTATGGATAAGACAAGAAAGAAGTATATTATATTAGTAATAGTAACTATTGTAATAAGTGTAATCGCTTTAATAGGGGCGAGTTATGCATTACTAACAATGACTATAGAAGGAGATAAGAAAGTTAGTTTAACAGCAGGAATATTAAAGGTTGATTTTGCTGAAGGAGATAATATTAATTTAGATAATGTAGCACCTATGACAGATGTTCAAGGTCAAAAGACTACACCTTATACTTTTACTATAACTAATACAGGTAATATAAATGCATATTATCATGTATCATTAGAAGAAGATGTTAATAATACTTTAAGTAATTCATATTTAAAGATGAGATTAACTAGTGATAATGGATATGATAGTGGAGTAGTTAAAGTTAGTGGTTATGGAACAGGTGAGTTTGATATAACTAGTGAAGCGACATTAGAACCAAGTGATAAAGTTACTTATCAGTTATGGATGTGGTTAGATTATAATGCAGATAACTCTGCTCAAGGAAAAGAATATAAGAGTAAGATAGTTGTAACTAGTTATGATAGAGAGCAAAAAACAGCAGTTGATACATTACTTGCTAAAGTAAATCCAGAAAATTTAGATTATAATAATGCAACAGATGAACAAAAAAAAGAGATGTGGACATTCTCTCATCCAGAGACAGAACAAACACCTGTTTTAACTGATTATAGATATATAGGGAAAGATCCTAATAACTATGTTATGTTTAATAATGAAACATGGAGAATTATAGGAGTATTTACAGTTGATGATGGAACAGGAAAAAAAGAAGAAAGATTAAAAATTATTAGAGATGAATCTATTGGCAGTTACTCTTGGGATAATAAAGATACAACAACTGGTGCAGAAATGGATGGAGGAAAAAATAACTGGACAGATGCAAGATTAAACTATCTATTAAATCCAGACCATGAAAGTAACTCTATTGGAGGAAGTTTATATTGGAATAGTGGGAGTGGCACATGTTATAGTGGTCCTCATAATACTACAATATCATGTGTTTTTACAAATACAGGTTTAAAAAGGGAAGCACAAAATATGATAGGTGATTCTCTATGGTATTTAGGTGGCACAGATGAGTTTTCCAGTGAAAGTGATGGATTAACAAAACATTTTTATTCTTACGAAAGAGGAACGTATGTGTATGGAGTAAGAGATACATCATGGTTAGGGAAAGTTGGCTTAATGTATCCTAGTGATTATGGATATGCAACAAGTGGCGGAGATACTTATAATAGGGATTATTGTTTAAATTCATCGATTTTATTTATCTGGGATGCTGATTGTTTTAATAATAATTGGCTTTATGATGCTTCTGTTCGCGAACAATATACAATGACCCCATATGGCTATGATAATACATTTTTGTTATATGGTGAAGGTGCTGGTCTTGTTAGTCCCTATTCTAGTCATGGGTCTGAAACATACACAGAAGTTAAACCTGTTGTTTTTCTAAAATCTAATATTAAAATAGTAGATGGTGATGGAAGTAGTAGTAATCCATATATTTTGAAAAATTAAATAAAGAAGTAGTAAAACACGGCCCTAAAAGGCGAAGTCTTTTGGCCGTGCTTTTTTTGGACTTTTTTTCGTTATCTGTTATTTCTATTCCTTTAACAGTAAAGTCAATAAGAATAAGTATATCTTTAAAATGTGAGAATGTATTATAACAACATGATAAAGAATTACTACTATAATTATTTAATAATATTATATAATCTAATCATAGGAGAGAAGTAACAATGAAGAATAGTAGTAATAACTTTATAACTTTAAGAAAAATGGGAGGATTTTATCAATGCTTTGATGATGATAGTTATATACTTTATTATCTATTTAACTATAAAATAACTAATAAAAGATGTGGCTTTCCTCATAGTAGTTTATCTAAAGTAATTAATAATTTAGAATCTAAAAAGATTAGTTATAAAATTATAGATGAAAAAACAGATGATAATACTAAAGACTTTAAGAAACTTAATAACTATAATCACTATTTAAAACTAGGTATAGATAAATATAATCTAGATACTAAAAAGAAATCTTTAGAAGATAAAATAAGAGAAATGCCTTTTACTAAAATAGAGAAACTTTATAAAATGATAGAGGATTATGTTAGTGAATAATGAAAGATTTCAATTAGTAATAAAGATGAAAAACTTTATCTTTTATTTAGATGATATCTTAGTTAATTATCCTAAAAGAGAATATGTTTTGAAAGATGCTATTATGAGAGATTCTCTTAGAGTATTAGAACTTATTTATGAAGCGAATAGTAGTATAGATAGAAATAATTATTTAGATAAGATATCATCTAAATTATCTATGTTAGATTTTTACTTTGAAAAAAGTTATAAGAATAAATACATAAGTAAAAAAGTATTTGATAAAGTTATCTTTGAACTTACTACTATTATGAAAATGTTATATGGTTGGATTAAGTATGACAGAAGTAAAGTTTGATGATGTTTTAAGAATCTATGAAAAAGAAAGGTTCTTGCATAAAAGTTGTGGGATGACTATTTAGTTCTAGATATATCAAATA
>CAMMMG010000073.1 GCA_946497925.1 uncultured Mycoplasmatota bacterium | reverse complement strand
TGACATTAACTCGTGCTAAATTTGAAAGCTTAATTAGTGATTTAGTAGATTCTACATTAGAGCCAGTTAGAAATGCTTTAAGAGATGCAGATATGAAAGCTAAAGACTTAGATAAAGTTATCTTTGTTGGAGGTTCAACTAGAGTACCACTTGTATATGAAACAGTTAAGAAAGAACTTGGTATGGAGCCATCTCGTGAAGTTAACCCTGATGAAGTAGTTGCTATGGGTGCTGCTATTCAAGGTGGTGTTTTAACAGGAGATGTTAATGATATCGTTCTACTTGATGTTACTCCATTATCACTTGGTATTGAAACATTAGGTGGAGTTATGACAGTATTAATTCCTAGAAATACTACTATTCCAACAAGTAAATCGGAAGTATTCTCAACTGCTGCAGATAATCAACCTGCTGTTGATGTACACGTATTACAAGGTGAAAGAAGTATGGCTGCTGACAACAAGACACTTGGTAGATTCCAACTTACAAATATTCCACCTGCTCCGCGTGGAGTTCCACAAATTGAAGTTAAGTTTGATATAGATGCTAATGGTATTGTTAATGTTACTGCTAAAGATCTTGGTACTAACAAAGAACAATCTATTACAATTACATCATCTACAAATCTATCTGATGAAGAGATTGAAAAGATGAGAAAAGAAGCTGAAGAAAATAAAGAAGCTGATAAAAAACGTAAAGAAGAAGCTGATCTTAAGAATGAAGCTGAACAACTTGTATTCCAAACTGAGAAATCACTTAAAGATTTAGGAGATAAAGTTGATAAAAAAGAAAAGGAAGAAGCTGAAGACTTAATTAAAGACTTAAGAGAAGCTTTATCTAAGAATGACTTAGATGATATTAAAGCTAAGAAAGATAAACTACAAGAGAAAGCTATGGCACTTGCAACTAAAGTTTACGAAAACGTTCAAAAAGAAAATCAAGCAAATGCTAACAATAGTGAAGATACATCAGATAAAAAAGACGATATAAAAGATGCAGACTTTGAAGAGAAGTAGAAAAACTAAAAGTTCTAGGTAACTAGAACTTTTATCTGATAAAGATAAGAGAAAGGGCTAAATATGAAAGAATATAAGAATAGGGATGAAGTAGAAGAAGAGTACAAATGGGATTTAAGTGAGTTTTTTGAAAGTAATGAAGCATTTTTTAAAGCAAGTGAAGAAGTAGATAGTAAAATAGATATCTTTAATGATTATAGAGGTTGTACTAAAGATGGTAATAAACTTTATGAATATTTAATTAAGCTAAAAGAAGTTGAGACTATTGTTGAGAAGATGGATGCTTATGCTTGGTTAAAGAATGATGAAGAGTTAGGTAAAAAAGAAAATCTTGAGATGCTTTCTAAAAGTAAAGATGCTATTGCAAAAATTAATAATGTCAACAGTTTCTTTGAACCAGAACTTTTAAAACTATCTAAAGATAAATTTGAAAACTTATTTAGGGAAAATAGTAAGTTAGAAGAGTATAGAGCATTTCTATTAGATATTTATAGAAATAAAGAACATACTTTAAATGAAAGCGAAGAGAAAATAGTTAATTCCTTAGTGATGGCTACTAATAACTTTTCTGATATGTCATCTACTTTACTTAATATGGAACATGATTATGGTAAAGTAACTCTTGCAGATGGTAAGAAGGTAACTCTATCTACAACTAATTCTAGATTCTTAAAGTCAAATGATAATAGAGAAACTAGAAAAGAAGCAGATACAAAACTATTAAAGAAAGGCTTAGAGTATGGTAGTACTTCTGCAGAACTATTAAATAGTTATGTAAAACTAAAAGATACTCTTGCAAGTATATATCACTTTAATGATAGTTTTGAAGCACGTCTTTTTGAAGATAATCTTAATAAAAATATCTTTGATGTTTTATCTAAAACAACAAGAAATGGTGTTGATACATTACAAAGATACTTTAAATTAAGAAAGAAAATACTTAATCTTGATACTTTATATAATTATGATTTAGGTGCTAAACTAAGTCATTCTAAGAAAGAATATAGTATTAAGGAAGGTATTAAAACCGTAAGAGAAGCGCTAAAACCATTAGGAAAAGAATACCTTAATAAATATGATAAACTTATTAAAAATCGTAATATTGATTTTTGTGGTTATCCTGGTAAATGTAGTGGTGGTTATAACTTAAGTATTCCTTCGTGTGATTCACGTATTCTTATGAGTTATCATTATGATTTAGAGTCTTTATCTACTATCGCTCATGAAGCAGGACATCATATTAATTATCAGTTCATTAGAGAGAATAACCCTCTACAATATTGCCATAATGCGATAATAATGGGAGAAGTTGCATCTTTAACTAATGAATTCTTACTATCAAATTATATCTTTAATAATGCTAAAGATAAGGAAGAAAAAGTTCTTGCCCTTGAGAATTCTCTAAATGTAATCGCTAGTAATTTGCATGATGCAGTTAGACTAGGAGATATGGAAAGATTAATGCATGATAAAGTTCATGATGGTGGAGCCTTAACAAAAGAATTTATGAATGAAATATCAGAAGAGTCTTTAAAATATTATTATGGTGATACTGTTAAGTTAAGTCCTTATGATAAAGGAAGTTGGATATTTAGAAGTCATTATTATAGTAATTTTTACCTTTATAATTATGCTATTTGTGTAAGTATTGCATCATACTTTGCCTCAAAAATTACTGATGGCGATAAAGAGACTTTAGATAAATATTTAGAATTCTTAAAGTTTGGCTCTGATATTTATCCTCTTGATGCTTTTAAAAAGTTAGGAATATCTTTAGAAGATGAAAATGTATATAAAAATGCTATTCTCTATTTTGATAAATTAATTTCTATGTTAGAAAGTCTATATTAGAAGGAAGGTGTAGTATATGGCAACTAAAAGAGACTATTATGAGGTGTTAGGTGTATCTAAAAGTGCTACTAAAGACGAGATAAAAAGTGCCTTTAGAAAGCTTGCTAAGAAATATCATCCTGATATAAGTAAAGAAGAAAATGCTGAAGAGAAGTTTAAAGAAGTTCAAGAAGCATATTCTGTTCTTTCTGATGATAATAAACGTCGTCAGTATGATCAATTCGGTCATGCTGGTGTAGGAGGAGCAGGAGCCGGTTCTGGCTTTGGAGGCTTTAATGGTGCAGGCTTTGGTTTTGATGCAAGTGATTTAGGCGATATCTTTGATGACTTATTTGGTGGTAGCTTTGGTTTTGGAGGCTCAAGTAGAAGTCGTGGAGGTAGTAGAGCAAGACGTGGTAGTGACGTGTTAATGCAAGTAGAACTTTCTTTTGAAGAAGCTATCTATGGCTGTGAGAAAGATTTTGACTTAGATGTTGTAACAGAATGTGATAAATGTAGTGGTTTGGGTGGTTTTGGAGAAGAGACTTGTTCTAGATGTCATGGTAGTGGTACTATTACTAGTGAACAAAGAACAATACTTGGCTCATTCATGACTAAAACAACCTGTCCAGAGTGTAATGGTAAAGGAAAAACATATAAAGAGACATGTAATAAATGCCGTGGTAAAGGACAAGTTAAATCTCATAAGACTATCACTGTAAATGTTCCTAGTGGAATAGATAATGGTGAAAGACTAAGAGTACCTGGTAGAGGCCATGCTGGAGAAAATGGTGGTTCCTCAGGTGACTTATATTTAGAATTCCATATTAAAGAACATAAATACTATGAACGAGATGGTCTTGATATTTATCTAGAAGTACCTATTAATATGGCTGAAGCAGTACTTGGTTGTAAAAAAGAAATACCTACAATCTATGGTAATGTTAAATTAACTATACCAGGAGGTACTGATAGTGGAGATAAACAAAGACTTAAAGGTAAAGG
>CAMMMG010000072.1 GCA_946497925.1 uncultured Mycoplasmatota bacterium | reverse complement strand
ACCTGCAAAAAAGAATGCTGAAAATTTACTCAGCACCCTTTAATGTCGAAGAACCACTATTTTGTCATACCATTTGCTTCTATAGTATTTGTATCTTGTTCAAAACTTATGCTTCCATCCGCATTAACAACAATATTACCTGCTTCACCATTTGCCATAGCTTCTACAGCCCTATCAGCAGCTGTTTCTAAATCAGTTGTCGTTGTAGCAGTAGTATTTGTAGTTGTTATATTTCCATCTTGATATACTGGTACAGTATCAGCATTTTCTATAGGTTCTTGCCCTTCTACTGGTACTTCTTCTTTATTTTCATCACCAGTAATTAGAGAAGGTTGCTCACCATTATTAGTATCTTGTAACTCCTCATCACTAGTTACATAATCTCCATTCGCTGTATCACCAGGATCAGGTAATGGTGCACCAGGGTCAACATAATCTATTTCATAGTCACCATCACCAGGAAGAATATCAATAGCACCTTCATTACCTTTGTGTTCATCATCAAGAATAATATCATCTTCATTTGTATTTTCATCTTCTCCACCTGCTGGCACATCTATCTCTTCACTATAATCATCATCTGGTTCTTCCCCTTCTTGATAATTATTATCTTCTTCTCCTTCACTTACATTTCCGTATGGATCATCAGGTGTTTCTGATTCAGCTGGTGGAGTAGAATTATCTATATTATCTGGATTTTGAAATCCCGGCATTGAATTATCAACAGTACCAGGGTCTGATGTAACATTAGAACCACTATTAGCTGGTTGTGTCCATTCAGTATTATATGTATAATAATCAGTACTACTTTGTTCAGCCGTTATTTGAGGTTCTTCAGTAGCCTCTGGTGTTTTTTCCTCTTCTTTTAGTTCTGTTGCTTTATCAATATTCTCATCAAGATCTCCTATTTCATCTGTAATACCTACTTTAGGTCCATCATTAGTTGGACTTTTAGATTTGCTCAAATGAATTCCTGTTGCTATAGCAGCAATAGAAAGAACACCTATGGCAGCGCCTGTAAACACTCTTTTTTTATTAAACTTTTTATTAAATCTTATATTTTTAACATAGTTACCAAATCTAGAATTAGCAATTTTATTTTTTATACGGGTAAATAATCCAACTTTATCTTTATCATTATCGTAATCATCTATAACTGCATAAAAATCATCTACATTAAGTCTAACATCCTTATTAGCTTTTTGAATATGGATAAAAACATCAGTTTCATCTTTACAATTAAAATTAAAGATATCTTTTTCACCCGTAATTTTTTCTGCTTCTTCCGGCTTATAGCCTCTAGTTCTAAGTAAATCAACCATTAAATCTTTTGCTTCATCAACATCATCAGTAACACCATATTTGATATTACCATTAGAATCTTCATAAGTATACACAAACCTTCTTATATTATTTTCGTAATAACTATATAAACCTGTAACTTTTTTCATAATCATTCACTCCTATCTTGTATTACCTGTATAGGTATAACCATTATTTAATAAACTAACATCATTGTAAGTACTCCACTTCGTATCAATAGAACCACTACTTATTAAAGTTCTTGTTCTATAACTATAGTAATGAACACGTCCATATACTGGTTGTCCTTTATCTGTTCCAACCTTCTCTATTCTCGAATATAATTGTACTTCTTTCAAACAATTAGCATCATTAACACCACATATAACTGCCCCTATTCTATCATTGTTATATTGCCATTCACTCCAGCCACTCCAACTAGATAAAACAGGATTAGTCACTTTTCTATATTCATACATTGTAATAACTTGAGGCTTATTATTTGAAGTATTATTACTATTTGATGTATTTGTATTAGTGTTAGTATTACTAATTATATTAGAATTACTACTATTATCAGAAGGTTCTGTTATTTCTACTTCTTTAGTAGGCTCTTCTTTCTTATCTTCCTTCGTTTCTTTACTTATATCTTTCTTACAAATATCATATCTACAATAATCATATTCTCCAACTTTCATAAGTGAGTAATCTTCTTTATTACCACACTTAAGATTTACTTTTAGAGTATAATCATCTTCATTTTTAGTTAACCTAATATAACTATTATTAACATCACATGATTTACCATCAGCATCTGTAAATGCTTCTAATAAATTCCTATTAACCATGTCCCTTAATGTCAATTCTTCTTTATCGCCAACTTCTAAAGGTAATTTATCTTTTTTATAATAACTAAAGGCTGCACTTTCCATCTTTTCTAAGTTTTCACTAAACACTTTATCATAATTAGAACTTACTTTATTATCACTTTCTTTATTAGAACTTGTTAATTTTGTAATAATAAAGACTATTAATATTAAGAAAATTATAACTACAATCGCTTTTAGTAAAATATCTCTTAATGGAAACCTTCCTCTAGCATTCTCTTCTGTATACATAACTTAATTCCCCCTTTTCCTTAAGTTTGGGCATATTATACCACATTTTTTAAGGATTGTCAAACTTCAAGGTAACTAGGGTGCACCCTGGATTCATAAAATCTAATTTATATTCTAACACACGTTTTTCTTTTTGCAAATAACTTCTAACCGTATCTTTCAAAATACCTGTGCCTACTCCATGAATTATAACTAGTTTTTCATATTTAAGTTTATAACAATCATCTATAAACTCTCTAACTTTAAAAACAGCATATTCTCTATCCATACCATGTAAATCTATACTAGGATAACTAGATAATATCAACTTCTCCACTTCTTTCTAAAACACTATTTAAACTAGGAATTGAATAACGACCTCCAACTTTTAATGTTGATAAAGCCCCCGTAATATTTGCTAATCTACAAGTATCTTCAAGAGTATAATCATGAGTTATAAAGTAGGTAAAGGCTCCATGAAAGATATCTCCCGCTCCTGTTGTATCAACTGCTTTTACTTTAATACTTGGTATTAGTTTATATTCATTATCAATTTTAGTAAAACAACCTTTGTCTTCTAAAGTTATAACAACTGTATTATGAAAATCATTAACTAATTTTTCATGGATTTTAATAAGATTTTCAAGATCCCCATCATATGGTAATTTAGTATAATCAAGAGCAAAGTTTTTAGAACAGACAAGATAGTCTACTAAAGGACATAGATTAACAGTTGATAGTTTACAAGTACCAGCATCTATTATTTTAACAGCATCTTTGTTATTAAGAAGAACCCTTTTACTCATCTCTTCTTCTTCACCATCTACTAAGATAACATCATATTTATTATCATTAGGAATACTACATCTAGCGATAAAATCATCTTGACTTGTCAATATAGTCCTTGATGTATTCGTTGTATTGGCAATTATATAACTAAGATTAGTATCCATAGAATCAATAAGTTCTAAAAAGTTAGTATCAACACCAACACTGTTAAACTCTTCTTTAATCTTTCTTCCATAATAATCATTACCTACTACACCTTGAAAAGATACATCACATCCCCATAAAGATAATAGATAACCAGCATTACTGGCAGGTCCTCCTCCACAGTCAATATGTTTACCAACACGTTTTTTAGTATTTTCTATAGGAAAGCTATCAACTCTAAAAGTAATATCATAAGAAGCATGACCTATTGTTAAATATTTCATATCATCACCGTTTTAATTGTACCAAATTTATTTAAAAAAATACATAAAAATGAAAGATATATGTGTAAAGATATGTTACAATTAAATGGGTGTTGTATATGAAAAAGAAAAAAGATAAGAAAAAATTAACGAAAAAACAAATAATTATTCTTATAGTAGTTACTATAGTTCTAGGTACTTTATGTTATTTTATATCAACAGAAATAACTAAATCTATAATAGATCATAAAACTATGGAAAAGAGATTAAGGAATGAAGAGT
>CAMMMG010000071.1 GCA_946497925.1 uncultured Mycoplasmatota bacterium | reverse complement strand
TATATAATATTTAAGGGTTTAAAAAAGAATATAAATAGTTTATAATAAATAAGTAACAAATAGTAGATTGGTAATCCTATGAAAAGTTATAAAACTCAATAAAATAGAAATATCTTTAAGGACTAAAGATATTAAAATTATTTGACTTTTGTTTACTATAAGTTGGGGTATAATATAAATAAAGGAAAGTGATTTAAATGACTAGAAAATCAATCATATTACTAATATTGGGATTATTGCTATTAATTATTCCTTTTTGTTTTGCAAATTATAGTCCACTAAGATTAATTATTTTAGCTATAGCTATATTTCTAATTACTCTTAGTTTAATATTTTTAAAGAAAAAAAATATTTTTTTAATTATATTAACTCCTATAACATTGATTTGTTTAAGTTACGCAGTTGATACTTTCATGTTTTATAAATTTAACCGTATTCCTTTATTTGTTGTTGAAATTAAAAGTAGTGATAGTATAAGTACTTATAATAGTTTCTTTTACAGAATATTTAATTGTAATAATAGTTTAATTTTAGATTATGGTTATAAAAAAAATTATGCCTGTAATAGTGAAGATTTAAATGCTATAGATGTTAATACCTTTCTTAGTGAAATAAATGAAAATTATGAAGAAAATAAAGGAAAGTTTGTTAAAATTAGTGGAAAAATAAGTAAACTATCTGGTGTAGAAAGCATTGAACTTAGTTCATATACTTCAGTTAAAGATTCTTTAAATGGTTATGTTAATTTTAATAATAATTATGTACTAAGAGCACATGTCAATGAAGATTTAAGTTCTTATCGAATTTATGATAATATTACTGTTATTGGCAGAATTACTAGCAAAGATAATGAAGATGGAGTAACTATTATTAATTTAGAGGATGTTAAATTAATTCCTAGTGATATTTATGAATCATATACTTATGAAATAATAAATAGTTCAGATACTACTTTAACAAACTTGGTAAGTGAACAAAATTTCTATTTATATGGAATTTCTGATTTTAATGTTTTGTATGATAATAATACAACTTATGAATTAAGTTATTTAATAACTGATTTAAGGATAACTCTAGATAATTTAATCGGTAATGTTAGTGGTACTAATATGTATGATGAAACTAATACTTTAGTAGCAAAGGCTTATGAGCTACCAGACTTTAATGCCTTAGTTTGTGAGAATGGTAAAAAAATTTTAGCTAATAAAAACTTTGAACTGGGAATAAATTTATGTAATGAATAAAATTGCTTGAATTAATTATTTAGCATATGATATAATACATGTAATCAGCGATGATGGAATTTACGACTCTGGAGCTGAAACGTAATCTTGCGTTAAAAGAATAAAGCGAAATATAAGGATGGTACCGTGCTTTTAGGCACTCCTTGGGGACCATTCTTTTTTTATTTTTGGGGAGGAAAGAAAATGACTACATTTGAAGATTTAAAATGGCGAGGACTTATCAATGATGTAACTAGTCCGGATGTGGAAGAAGCAATTAATAAGGGAGGACTTAAGTTTTATATTGGAGTAGACCCAACGGGAGATAGCATGCATATTGGTCATTACTGTACAGTTATTGCTATTGCCAAAAGACTTATGGATGCTGGACACACACCAATTCTTATAGCAGGGGGAGGAACAGGTTTAATCGGCGACCCTAAACCTAATGTGGAACGACCTATGATTAGCAAAGAAGCAGTTGAACATAATATTGATCGTATTAAAAAACAAATAAGTACATTGCTTGGAAGAGAAATAACAATTGTTAATAATGCCGATTGGTTATGTGAAATGAATGCAATAGATTTTTTAAGAGATTATGGTAAACACTTTAATATCAATTACATGCTTGCTAAAGATACGGTTAAAAGAAGACTTGATATCGGTATTACTTATACAGAATTTTCTTATATGATCCTGCAGTCAATTGACTTTTTGAAATTATATGAAAATTATGGTGTAACTATGCAAGTCGGTGGCCAAGATCAATGGGGAAATATTACATCAGGTTTGGAACTTATTAGAAAGATTCATGGTCCAGAAGTTAAATGTTATGGTTTTACTGTTCCTCTAATTACAAGAGCTGATGGAACTAAATTTGGTAAGAGTGAATCTGGAGAAGCATTATGGCTTGATATAAATAAAACATCTAGTTATGCTTTTTACCAATATTTAATTAATACAGAAGACTCTAAAGTAATTGAATACTTAAAGAAACTTACTTTCTTAAGCAAGGAAGAAATCGAAGAACTAGAAGTTAGTGTAAAAGAACATCCAGAAGAAAGAAAGGCCCAAAAAGCACTAGCTAAAGCAATAATTACTTTCTTACATGGCGAAGATGAATACAATAAAGCATTAAATATTAGTGAATGTTTATTCTCAGATAAGATTTGGAGTTTAAAGGCTGATGAAATTATTTCTTCAATTAAAGATGTTCCAAGATTTGATGTAAGTGATAATACTAATTTAATTGATCTACTTGTCGATAACAAAATTGTTAGTAGCAAAAGAGAAGCAAGAGAAATGATTAGTGGTGGAGCAATAAGTATCAATAATACTAAATGTACAGACTTAGACAAAGTAATAACTAAGAGTGATGCTATTGAAGAAAAAGTATTACTTATCAAGAAGGGAAAGAAAAATTATTACTTAGGTTTACTAGGCGATTAAACTAAACAAAAAAAACTTCTTTCATACATTATGAGTGAAAGGAGTTTTCTTTATGTATCCAAGATTTAATAGAAATCCAAGGTTTGATAATCAAGATAGATTTGTTTTCCCTTTTTTAACAGGAGCGTTAGTGGGAGGAGCAGCAGTAGGGCTTACAAGACCTAGACCAATTTATAATGTAGCACCATATCCATACCAACCATATCCATATCCACCATATCCACCACGTCCATATCCAGGACCATACTACAGCAGTAGTTATAGTTATTATCAACCATATTAATAACTTTTCTTAAGTAGACTCAATATTATACCTAAGAATAAAAAGTAGATAATAATAGTTGTGCCACCATAGGATAGGAATGGAAGGGGTATACCAATAATAGGGAGTAATCCCAAATTCATGCCAATATTAATTATTTGTTGGAAGAAAAAAATACTAATAAAACTAATTAAAACTAGTTTTATTTTTTTGTTCTTTTGTTTTAAATATTGATTAATTAGAAATATATCAATTAGTAAATAACATAGAAGAATTAAAAATCCAGTGAATATACCAAAGTTGCCAATGGTAAATGCAAAGATAAAATCAGTTGGGGCTTCCGGTATATATAAAGATATTTTATTCAAACCGGTACCAAAAAGGAAAGCAGATCCAATTACGATGAGAGCATTTTCTAATTGATAACTTGATTCAGTTTGGAAGGTTATAAGACGTTCAATTCGGTAGAAAAAACTGGTGCCAATTAAATTAATTAAAAGATCTCGATTATAGATATAAAGTATTATAAAAGTACCACCAAGTAAGAGAATTATTCCAGCAAGTATTAAAAACCAATATCTTTTTATGGGAGCAAAGAAAAGAATAGTTATAGCACTTAAAAGATAAAAGATAATGGCTCCAGTGTCAGGTTCTAAAAACACTAAAATTGAAGGAATGATGGTAAGAATAGCCACTTTTAAAATAAGCTTAAAGTCAGGTTTACTTCGGGATGCTATATCACTTAAATATAAAATTAAAGTAAGTTTAGTGAGTTCACTGGGTTGGAAAGAAAGTATGCCAAAGTTAAACCAGGCTCTTGCTCCATTAGTCTCTTTTCCCAAGAATAAAACAAGAACTAATAGGATTATCGACAACCAATAATAATACTTAGAATATTTTAAAATGGTATGGATATTTACTTTGCTAATTATAAATAAAATTAGAAAACCAGCGATGTACC
>CAMMMG010000070.1 GCA_946497925.1 uncultured Mycoplasmatota bacterium | reverse complement strand
CGACCTCCCGGTTTTCAAGACCGGTCCCTTCAACCAGACTTGGGTATTCCTCCAAAATAGATGGTGCCTAAGGTCGGACTTGAACCGACACGAGGGGTGAACCTCCCAGGATTTTAAGTCCTGTGCGTCTACCAATTTCGCCACTCAGGCACATATAAATGGTGACCCGCATGAGATTCGAACTCATGACCCTTTGATTAAAAGTCAAATGCTCTACCGACTGAGCTAGCGGATCAACTACTAATTAGATGGTTGCCTCGGTTAGATTCGAACTAACGCATGTCAGAGTCAAAGTCTGATGCCTTACCACTTGGCTACGAGGCAATATATTAAGTGGTGGAGAGAGATGGATTCGAACCATCGAACCCGAAGGAACAGATTTACAGTCTGTCGCGTTTAGCCACTTCGCTATCTCTCCGACATAATAAAATGGTGCCGAAAACAGGAATCGAACCCGTAACCTACTGATTACAAATCAGTTGCTCTACCAATTGAGCTATTTCGGCAACATATAATAAATGGTGGGCGATATAGGACTCGAACCTATGACCCCTTGCTTGTAAGGCAAGTGCTCTAACCAACTGAGCTAATCGCCCAAAACCGTTTGACATGATTAAATATACCAGTTAATTTGATGATTGTCAATAATTTATTTACATATTTTTTCACTTTTTTGCTTTTTCTAGCTCTTTTGATACCCAATAATCGAGGTGTAAGGCTAGATTTTTAAAGCCACTTTCTGTTTCTTTTATTCTACTCCCATTCCTTTTAGTAATTCTATAATCTACATTTTTAATACTTAACTTAAACATATTATCACTACTCTTGCCTACTATTCTTACTCTTATTAGTTCATTAAGTGTAACATATTTATTTAAATCCTCTATGTAATGATTACCAATTTCTGATATGTGAATAAGTCCACTATGATTATTATCTAATTTTACAAAAATACCATAATCTTTTATACCTGTAACAGTTCCAAGAACAATGGAACCTTCTTTATATTCTTTTGCCATAAACTTCCCTCTTCTAGTGTATTATAGCAGAAAATGTTTGTCCTTACAACCTTTACAAAAATCATAAATATCTCTATAATTATGATATTGAAAGGAAAAAATGATTAGAATGAAAAATGTTGAAGAGAAAATTAAAAGTATTATAGATGAATTAAAGCCTTTTTTAATTAGTGATGGAGGGGCTTTAGAATATATTAAATATGAAGATGGTATTGTCTATGTAAAATTAGGTGGAGCATGTGCTGATTGTGCTTTTTTAGATGTTACTTTAAAAGATGGTATTGAACAAATGATAATGAATGAAGTACCTGAAGTTAAAGAAGTGAGAAATATTAATTAGAATCTAACCAGTCTATTTTTAGAATAGGCTTTTTTTTATTAATAAAATTATAGATGTATCTTAAAAATTTTTCATACTCCTCAGTTCTATTTAACACTTTAACAATCTCTTTTTCTTTTAGTGTTTCATTTATTATCTTTTCATAAATATCAAAGTAATGGCTTGGAAAAAGTAGTCTTGCTATTAATAGACCGTACTGGTAAGCACTATAATTAAGATTAGTTAAAAACTCATCTAAAAAGTCATAAGTATAATTATCTGTTATAAAGAGATATTTAAGATATTCAGCACTGTCTCTAGCTTTATTATCGATAACGATATTTAGAGGGTTATAGAAGCTTAAATTATCAAGATTTACTCTTCTTCTAGACACTACTAAAGAATCAGTAAATTCTTTGGTTAGATAGCTGTTAGTGGCGTTAAAATAGCTTATAGCATTTTCTCCTAGTCCTATAAAATAATCTAGAGTCTGATAAAGGGTTGTATACTTCATTTTAATATAGTCTTTTTGATATTCAAAATAATCTATTTTACTACTCCAAAGATTATTCCAACTACTATGATTTAATAGTTTTAAATTAGATGCTTCTTTAGGACAATAAGTTGGGTTATATATATCATTAATATTAAAGTAATTATTTTTTTGACTTCTTAAAAGAATATAATAACGATTATTTATTATACTAAGAGCTTCTCTATTTACATTAAAGATAATCATCATAAAATTACTATAGTTTAGCGTTCTAGTAAGCATAATTAGTTCATTAATATATTCTAAAGGTCTATTTACTAGATAAAGATAATAGATGTAATTATCAAGATAAAAGTAATAATAATTATCTTTTTTAATTATTTTTTCTGGTGTAAGATGATAGTAATAAAAAAGAGTATTCTTCATATCTAAAACCTCAGTAAAGTATATGAAAAAAAGTAAAAAAAAGAACGTATTATATTTTACGTCCTCCTGAAGTCATTTGAGTATCTCCATTATCATATCCAGTTCCAGCAAATTCTGCTCTTAATCTTTTCAATTCTTCTAAAGATTGACTAGCTTCTTCATCATATGCAACTTTTTCTGTCTTGATAGCAGTTGTTTCTGAGTTAATAGTTGCTAGAGTTTCATTTTCTTTTTTAAGTTCTGCTTCTTTAGCCCTATTAAGTTTTTCTTGTTCTTTATTAGCTTTTCTTAATTCATCCATTCTTGGTCTATATGTATTTAATAACTCTATTTGTCTTTTAGTATCTTTTGCTCTTTTCTTAGCTGCTTCAAGTTCTTTTTTAGCTTGTTCTTGTTTTTCAGCAGCTTTTGTTTGTTCTTCTTTTACATCAGATATTCTACTGCTCAATTCTTCACCATGAGCTTTTAAGCTTTCATTTTCATTTTTTAAGGCTTCAATAAAGCTTTCTATAGATTTATCATCACCAAAATCAATAGGATCTTCTGCCCAATTTCCTTCATATGTTGCAGGATCTTCTGCCCAATTTCCTTCATATGTTGCAGCATCTTCATCATATTCTTGTTCATCTTTATGATCAGTTTGAGCTTCTTCAGATGGTTTTTTCTCTTCAGTATCATCATTGGTTTTAGCTGCCTTTAGTGCTTCTTCAAAAATTTCACTTCCTGCTTCATTTAGTTCTTTATTATTCTTATCATCAATATTACCTTTAACAAAGTTTGCTAACTCTGAAACAGTTTCATCAAAATCTTCTGTCCCTATAATATAATCTTTAGCTGAATTTTTTTCCTCTGTCTCTTCATCCACCATATACTCTGATTCATTTATAACTCTTTCAATTTCCTTCTTAATGCCTTCTTTATCAATACTACTAAATACATCTTTATTTTCTTCATCAGTTAAAGTTTTCTGTGCTGTTTCATAAGAACTTGCAAGACTAGATAATTCTATCTTATCACCAGAAATTTGTGTATATCCTTTCTCTGCTAATTGTTCAAAATTTGCACTTGGTAATCTTAAAGCTTTTTTAGCTAGATCCATAAATCTTGTACGAGATTTAGAAAATTCAGCATATACTTCAGATAAAGTCTCAATTTGATCAGCAAGTGCTGCTAACTCTTCTTTTTTGCTTTCAACTCCTGATTCAGTCAATTTACCACTTGCTATTTGAGCTTCTACTCTTTTTGCTTCTTCTTCTTTAGCTTCTATTTCTTCTTGCATGTAAGCATCTTGAACTTCCATTATAGCAGCGTAAGAAGTTATTAATAGTTTTAACTTATTAGCATCACCTTTTATAACTTCTGGATCCATGCTTATGACTTTAAACTCTTCATTATTCTGTTTCTCTTCTATACTCATGTTAATCCCCTCCAACTAATTATCACTAGTTATTAATATCTAATCTTTTTTTGATAGTTTTCTTAATACGTCTTTAACTCTATTCCACTCATCTTCATCATCAATACCATATAATTTTGGTGTATCCCCACTTCTATCAACATTTGATACATAAACGGTTACATTTCCGTTTTCATCTTTCTCATTTTTTGTATAAACAACGTATTCTTTCTTTGTATCTTTAAACTCGAATGCAATAACAACTTCTACCTCATCAATAGAACCATCTTCACCTATAATTGATAGAGTTGTTTTCTTTTTTTCATCCATCCTTTTTTCCTCCCTTTACTATTCTATAGATAATTTTATCATAAAAAAAAAGAAATAG
>CAMMMG010000069.1 GCA_946497925.1 uncultured Mycoplasmatota bacterium | reverse complement strand
TTTACACTATATTTTGTAAAAAACGTTCTTTTCATTGACTAAATTTATATAAAAGCTTTACAATAATTAAAAAGAGGTGTTTTTATGTATCAAAAATATTATCGTAAACATATGATTAAAAGTGCTATAATTATAATCTTTTTATTTGCTTTCGCTATAATTTCAACTTATTATATATATAATAGTTTTTCTAACGAAAGAGAACAAGATATAGATACAGGTAAAATGGAAGCTGTTTTTCATAGTAAAGCTGGTAATAAAATAAATTTAACGAAATTTACTCCAGTTACAGATGCTGTTGGTTTAAGTTCTATCGCTTATGATTTTACAGTGAAAAATGGAACTAAAGAGAATATTAAATATAAAATTGTTTTAGAAACAAATGAAGAGCAAATTAAAAAAGATAATTGTGCTAATAATACAATTCCTAATGAGCTTTTAAAATTAAGTTTAAGAGTTGATCATCAAGCTCCAAAAGCTATGCTGTTAAGTGAATATTCAAACAATATTCTATATGAAGGCACTTTAGAACCTAGTAGTGAGGAGGATTACTCTATTAGAATTTGGGCTATTAATAATGACTTTGTAATTGATAAGGATAGTCATTATCATGCTATTATAAAAGTGATAGAAGAGTGATAATATGAAAATGTTGAATAATAAGGGGTTTGCTATTTCTACTGTATTATATAGTTTGCTAGTAATGGCAACATTAATATTGTTTTTATTAATTGGTAATTTAAGTTTTGAAAGAAGATCTACTGATGATTTTGTATCTGATATTGAAGATGAATTAAATAGCTTTTTTAGTGATCAAAATTCTAATTTACTTTCATCAGCTTTACTATTTAGAACAGGTCAAAATGGGGATACTTATGATGATGGAGTAGATACTTTTATAATTGGAAAAGATCCAAATAATTATGTAATGTATTCTAACATGATATGGAGAGCAGTTTTAGTTAATAATGCTTCTAAGACTGTAAAGTTGGTAACACAAGATAATATTGCAACGATGGTTTTTAATGAAACAGTTGACTCTAATTTTGGCAATAGTGATATAAAAGAATGGTTAAATGATGCAAGTGCTTCTGGTTTTTTAAGCAGGTTAAATAATTATCCGAACTTTATTGTTACTGATAGTGAGTGGAGTATAGAAGTGTCTTTTGGTAGCGAAAGACCAGAGGGTACCACAGTGATTAGCGATGTTGGATTGTTAAATGAATATGAATTTAATAGTAGCTATCATGGAGACTCTGCTACTAATTCTTATTTAGTAAATGGTAGTCCTTGGTGGACTTTAACTCGTTGGGATGTTAGTCCTGATGTATTAACTATTGATGGGCATGGAGGTTTAGGCATTAATAGTCCTACAGGAAATTATGGAGTGAGACCTACTATAAATTTAAAACCTGGTGTTGTTATAACTTCAGGAGATGGTACACTTTCTAATCCTTATAAGTTAGATGGCGATTTAGTTGGGTGACAATATTAAATATAATTAGACAAAAAAAGTTAGCAAAAAGAGTTGACAAGTGCTAACTTTTTTGCATATAATGATATTGGCAGTGAAAAAATATGATTGCTAAAATTGAAATTTAACTAGTTAATCAGTGCCTAGGAGGTAGTTATGCTTAGTGAAAGACAAAAGAAAATTTTAAAATTAATTGTTGAGTCTTATATTAGACAAGCTAAGCCTGTTAGTAGTAATCAACTTTGTAAAAAACTTAAGTGTTCTAGCGCTACAGTTAGAAGTGAAATGGCTAGTCTTGAAGATTTAGGCTACCTAGAAAAGACTCATACTTCTAGTGGTAGAGTGCCTAGCGAAGAAGGGTATCGATATTATGTTGATAACTTAATGGAAGCTAAGAAGATGAATGGAGAAGAAATGTTAAAATTACAGATTATTTTCCATAATCAATCATTAGAATTAAGTGATTGTATCAACAAGAGCTTACAAGTTATCTCTGATATGACTTCTTATACAGCAGTAGTATTAGGTAAAGCGAGTCATGAGAACTTACTTAAAGAAGTTAGAGTTGTACCACTTGATGCTAACCATTTAATAGTAATAGTAGTTACTGATAAAGGTAAAGTAGAACATAAAAATATTACCTTAGATAATGTTAGTGCTGAAGATATTAAAAAGACAGTAGAACTTATCAATAATTTAATAGTCGGTACACCTATTGATGAAGTTAGTACTAAGTTAGAGTTTGAGATTAAACCTATTATCTCTAAGTATGTAGAACAACATCAACAATTATATAATGCTATTTATAATGTCTTTAATGATATTACTAATACTGATATTAATGTTGTAGGTAGAACTAAGTTCTTGGAACAACCTGAGTTTGATAATGTTGATAAGATTAGAGATTTGTTTAAGAAACTTGATGATAAAGAAATACTTCAAGAGATCAAGAAAGATGACTCTAATAATATTGAAGTTTATATAGGTAGTGAGAATAAACTTGATGATGATGTTACAATTATTAAGACTAACTTTAAGACTGATAGTGAAGAAGGAACACTTGCTATCATAGGACCTAAGAGAATGGAATATGATAGAGTTGTTAGTATCTTGGAATACTTAAAAGAAAATATAGAAGGGTAGTGAATAGATGGAAACTAAGGAAGAAGTAAAAGATACTCTTGAAAATCATGAGTGTAATTGTAAAAAAGATGAAAATAAGACTTGTGAATGTAAAGATAAGTCTAAGAAAAAAGATAAACATCATGAAGAGATAAAAAAATTAAAAGAAGAACTTGCTAGTAAAGATAAAGAAATAAGTGAGTTAAACGATAAAATTAGATATCATCAAGCAGAACTTATTAATTATCGTAAAAGAAAAGAAGAAGAAGTTACTAATAGATTAAAATATGCTAATCAAGATTTGATTAGTGAACTTATTCTAATATTAGATAACTTTGAACGAGCTATTAGACTTGATGATAATGATTTAAGTGATGAATTATCTAAATTCTTAAAAGGATTTAAGATGATGTATGCTAGCTTTGATGATGTCTTGAAGAAATATGGTTTAGAAGAAATAGAAGCAGAGCATAAAGAGTTTGATCCTAATACAATGGATGCTTTAATGACTGATAATGATAAAAACTTTAAAGATGGAGAAGTTCTTGAAGTGTTACTTAAAGGTTATCGTCTTAAGGATAGAGTTATTAGACCTGCTTCTGTTAGAGTAAATAAACTAGAAGAAGAAAATAATGATGATAAAGATAATAATGAAGAAGGAGAGGATATAAATGAGTAAAATAATTGGTATTGATTTAGGTACAACTAATAGTTGTGTCTGTGTATTAGAGGCTGGTGAGCCTAAAGTTATTCCTAATGCGGAAGGAGATAGAACTACTCCATCAGTAGTTGCATTTAATAGAGATGGAGATAGAATAGTAGGAGCTGCTGCTAAAAGACAAGCGATTACTAATCCAAATACTATTTCATCTATTAAAAGATTAATGGGTACTGATAAAAAGGTTGAAGCTAATGGTAAGAAATATAGTCCTGAAGAAGTTTCTGCTATGATTTTAGGTAATCTTAAAGAATCTGCTGAAAACTACTTAGGAGAACCTGTTACAAAAGCAGTTATTACTGTTCCAGCATACTTTAATGATGCCCAAAGACAAGCTACTAAGAATGCTGGTAAGATTGCAGGACTTGATGTTGAACGTATTATCAACGAACCAACTGCTGCTGCCCTAGCATATGGACTTGATAAACAAGATAAGAATCAAACAATCTTAGTATATGACCTTGGTGGTGGTACATTTGATGTATCTATTCTTGACCTTGGTGATGGTGTTGTAGAAGTTAGATCTACTAGTGGTAATAACCATTTAGGTGGAGATGACTTTGATGAAAGAATTATTGACTATCTTGTTAGTGAATTTAAGAAAGAAAATGGAGTTGATCTTACTAAAGATTCCATGGCTATGCAACGTCTAAAAGAGATTGCTGAAAAAGCTAAGAAGGATTTATCTGGTATGACAAGTACTCAGGTTTCTGCACCATTTATTTCTCAAGGAGCAGATGGTCCACTTCACTTAGATATGACATTAACTCGTGCTAAATTTGAAAGCTTAATTAGTGATTTAGTAGATTCTAC
>CAMMMG010000068.1 GCA_946497925.1 uncultured Mycoplasmatota bacterium | reverse complement strand
TACACGAGAGCAAATATGTTAAATAAAGATAAAGAAGAGTTTACTTTAGTATTTGTAAATTATTAGGGATCCCTAATAATTTACGTTGGAACTTGCTAATTAAAATATACATTTATTTACATATATTTATTTAATTTATATAGTTATTAAATTAACACTTTGCTATACTTTAATTGTAGTGAGGTGTTTTTTGTGAAGAATAATAAAATTTTAGTAGTGTTTGTAATTTTTTTCTTTTTAACAACACTAGTTAGTGTCTCATATATTTGTTATGATAATTTTATTAATGATAATAAGACAGCTAATGAAGTAGAGAAAGATACTGATACTGATATTGATACTGTTAATGATACTTTAGAGGAGTTAGATGTTAATAGTAGATTAGTACAGACTTTGTATAATAAAGTGGTTTTAAGTGGAGATAGTTATTATAAATATTTTATGTATGATAATGATAACTATGTAGTTAGTGATGCTAGTGAAGAGAGTAAACTTACTTTAGCTTATTTAAATCTAGCGAATAAAGAATTTGTTGATATTGGTATAGATGGTCTAAATAATACTGTTTTAATACCTGGTTTAAGTTATAATTATACTTTAAATGTTGTTAATAATACTGTGTCTTTTATTCCTTATAATTCTTTGTTAGTAGCATATCAAGATTTATTTGGAAATGATGTAACTATTGATAAAAGTGTTCCTGTTAGTATAGATAATTATGGGGGAATTTATTATGTTTATAATGAGAGTCTTGATGGTTATGTTCCTTATATGAGAATAAGTGGGGAAACTAGTGCAAGTTATTATACTGGTAGTGTAGTAAAAGCAGAGAAGTCTAATAAGCAAATAGTTATTTATGAAGAAGTTAGAGAAATATATTATGATGGTACAGAAATTGATCATGCTACTTATCTTTATACTTTTAATATAGATAATGATGGGTTATATTCTTTTGTATCTAGAGTAAAAGAGTAATTATTAAGTTTTTATTACTCTTTTATCTTTAAGGCTCCTTTATCACATCTATTTCCCCAGTAGTCTAATATTTTATTATCTTTCTTTACTACTATAATTTCACAGTGATTAGGGCATCCTTTACATTCTATACCTGTTGTTTCAAAGTTAGAGTTTGTTATTTTAAAATTAAAATCTTTTTTTATTCCTGTTTTTCTTGCTAAGATGGCACTACCTATAGCACCCATTAAATGGCCATTATCGTCTACTATAATATCTTCTTTTAGTAAATCTTCAAAAGCTTTCTTTACCCCAATATTTTTTGATACTCCACCTTGAAATATTATTGGTCCTTGTATCTTTTTACCTTTACCGACATTGTTAAGGTAGTTTGATGCAACACTATAACATAGTCCTGCAATAATATCATTTCTTTTATAGCCCATTTGTATTTTATGAACTAAGTCAGATTCTGCAAATACTGTACATCTTGCTGCTATATTTGTTGGATTTTTACTAGTTAGAGCGATTTTACCAAAGTCTTCTACATCTAAACCTAGACGTTTCGCTTGACTAGATAAGAAACTTCCTGTTCCAGCAGCACATAATGTATTCATAGCATAGTCTGTAACTATTCCATTATCTAAGAGAATTATTTTAGAGTCTTGTCCTCCTATTTCTAAGATAGTTCTAATATCAGGGTACTTAGATAAAGTACCTATAGCATGGGCAGTTATCTCATTTTTTATACTTGTTGCTCCTAACATTGTTCCTATTAACTTTCTAGCAGAACCTGTTGTACCAACTGATGTTACTTTTATATCTTCTGATATTTGTTCTTCTAAATTCTTTAAAACCTTCTTAACGGCTTTAATAGGATTACCTTCTGTCCATAGATAGGTAGAAGCTAGTATATTATTATCATTATCAAGGATTACTCCTTTAGTAGAAATAGAACCTATATCAATTCCTAGACTTGCTTCCATTTTCTTCCTCCTTCTTAATCTTTAATAAATCATAAAATGCTTCAATCCTTGTATTTAATCCCTCAACTCCTGTTTGTTCATCAAAAGATAAAAATATAATAGGCATATTATTATCTTTAGCAATATTCATTATGATTGGCATTGCTCCTATTTCTGGAGTACATCCTGTAGGTTTGGTATGAATGATACCATCATATTTATGCTTTTTTAACCAGTAGACTCTATATACATTATCAAGTCCATCTGCTCCTAATGTATATTTACAATACTTTCTTACTTTAAATTTCATAAACCAAGTCATTAACTTCTTTTGCCACAATAAATAACTAAGATTAGTAAATCTTTTTATTTCTATGTTGTAAGATGCTAATAGCTTTTCTAATTCATATGTAGCGAATGGTTCCATTGCTGTATATAATTCACCTATAATACCTACTTTTAGAGTATCTTTAGGTTTATTAATCTCTACTTTTCTTAGTTCTTTCTTTGCTTTATGATAGAGTCTTGTTAATTTTATAATACTATTTTCCTTATTTGCTTTCTTAATAAAATTATCTTTAATCTTTTTAAAACTGTCCTTATTCTTTTCAAAACCAACTCTTTTTCTAATATAGATATCTATGTTATCTAAATAATATATGTAAATTAAAGTACTTATTATTTCTTTTATAAGTTTTCTTCTTGTTAGATAGGGATTTAATTTTAACATAGTAGAGTAGAGTTCATTAAATCTTAAATGGTCTTTTTCCATTATTTGATACATCGTAAAATTATATCCTAAATCTTTTAAAATAGTCTCTTGTACTTCAGCATAATACCTATATCTACAGCCACCTCCAGCTTGAAATAATACTGTCGCTCCTTTATTTAAAGCTTCTATAAAATTACCTAAATTATATTTAAAAGGAACACACACGGTATCAGGAGAGTTTTTACTTCCTAGGGAAATCGTTTCTTTAGTTATTTTAGGCATTTCTATTACTTTTAGATGAGTAGTATTTGTTATTAACTTTCTTATAGGATTAAAATAATTACCAAGTTGAGGGAATGCTACTAATTGTTTCATAAGTGGATTCCTCCTTTTAACATGTCTAGAAAGCTTTCTAGTCTTGTGATAACTGCTGTATTATTAGTTAAATCTTCAAACGTTAGAGAAATAGTAGGATGTTTTTTTCTTTTTCTTATAATCATTTCATTAGATAGAGAATCTGGTCCACATGGAAATGCTGTTAAGATGATAGTACCATCTACTTTGTCTTTAAAATAATTAAAGGCTGAGAGTAGTTCTTTATTCATAGTAAAGTGTATTTTAGTAGATATTTTACTACAATTAAAATCTATTAAATCTCTTGGTATTTGATAACTGTAAATAATAGAGATATTATTTTTTTCTAGATAGTTTGTTATGTTTTTACCAATTAAATTGTCATTTAAAATATAGGGATGACCTAGTAGTAATATCTTTGTCTTATTACTTCTTAATTCCTCTTTAGCTTTTTTTTCTTCATTTTTATAATAATCCTTTTCTATTTCTTTTGCTTTGTTATAAGCTTCTAAAGACTCTATAATACTAAATCCTAGTTCTTTTCCTATTTTGATAAAACCACTTTTTTCACTGTGATGATGTTTAATATCAATATTATAATTTAATATCTTTATGTCAGGAAAAGTGTTTCTTACAATGTCATATAAAGCATTGAAATTGGTACATACTTGTTCTGATTTGGTTAAAGAATATATTCTTGGTATTAAGATATAATCACATTTATCTTTTAATTCTTCAATATGTCCTAGATATATCTTTAAAGCAAGACATGATTCATCAATACTTTTTTCTTTACCCAGTATTAGAGTCTTAAGAGTAGTATTATCACTTTCAATAACTTTTACATTTAATTCATTAAAGAAAGCTTTCCATAGGGGAGCATAGTGGTAGTAAAGTAGTGCTTTTGGAAGTCCTATTTTCATTTTGGTATCATTCCTTTCTTTATACTCTATGAAAAAAGTTAGAGATTTATATTTAATTTTTTTGATATTAAGTGAAATTTAGAAGAAATTAATTAATAATACTTAATTTTTAATTATTTTATGATATAATTGTAGACGGAGGGAAGTTTATGAAAAAAGAAAATATTGAAAAAATTAAGAGTGCAACTATAGTAGTTTTAGTTTTAATTATAGTATTTGGGGCTAGTTA
>CAMMMG010000067.1 GCA_946497925.1 uncultured Mycoplasmatota bacterium | reverse complement strand
GGAGCCTTTGGTCTTGCTCTTGGAAATTTATTACATGAAAAAAGTAAAGCCGATATTGTCTTTTGGACGGCATTTGAAGAAGAATATTTAGAAATAACTAATAATAACACTTATGATAGAGTCTTAACTGGAATAGAATTAGCTTCCAATCTAGATGTTACAATGGATTTAAGTATTGCTTTAAACAATTCAGATTTAATTGTTATAGCAGTTCCATGTAATCATGTAAGAGAGGTTCTAACAAGAATTGAAGACTATCTAAATGATAATAGTAGAGTAATATTAGTATCTAAGGGCCTTGAGAAAGAGACAGATCTTTTAATGACAGAAATATATGAAGAGTTAGGTTTAAAAGGACAAGTATCATATCTTGCAGGACCAACTTTTGCCAAAGAACTTATCATTAATAGTAAAGCAGGACTAACACTTGCTACTAAAGATGAAAAGACTAAAGAATTAATATTGAAACTATTTAAAGATACTAATGTTGAAATAGAAGTAATAGATGATTATATTGGATTAGAATTATATGGTGTTATTAAAAATGTTTTAGCAATACTAATGGGAAGTATTAATAGTAAATATAGGGGCGATTCTACCAATGCTTATTACTTAACAAAAATATATAACTTTGCTAAAGACTTAGTAACTAAACTAGGAGGAAAAGAGAGTACTTCTACTTGTTATGGTGCCCTAGGAGATATTTTACTAACTTGTAATAGTAAAACTAGTCGTAACTATAGTTATGGAGTTTTACTATATACTAATAAGAATGAAGCTGATGTTTATAAGAAACATTATACCGTTGAAGGAAGTATTGCTATTACCTCTTTAACAGAACTATTAAGAAAGAATAATCAAACTTCAGAATTTTTAGAAAAACTAACTGAATATTTTAATGGTACTATTAGCCTTGATGAAGTATTAGAATTATTCTAGGAGAATCTATGGAAGTATATTTAGAATCAATAAAAACAGCTTTTCTTATTTTTCCCTTTCTAGCATTCTTAATAACTCTACCATATCTATTATTACAATATCATAAGTACGGCTCAGTACCTTTAATTAGAAGTAGTATTGTCTATACTTTTATTCTATATCTTTTAACCGCTTACTTTCTTGTAATATTACCTCTACCTAGTAAAGAAGAAGTATTAATGATGCCAACCAAAATACCTCAACTTATACCTTTTGATTTTATAGGTGACTTTGTAGAAGTTTTTAAAGAGACAAGTGGAGTTCTATCTTTCTTAAAATCTCCAATAGTTTATACAACACTCTTTAATATTGCAATTACCATCCCCTTTGGAATCTATTTAAGATATTACTTTAAGAAAAAATGGTATACTACTATCATTTATACATTTTTATTAAGCTTATACTTTGAAATTACTCAGCTTACAGGTCTTTATGGCCTTTACCCTAAAGCATATCGTCTTTTCGATGTTGATGATTTAATAATTAATACCTTAGGAGGACTAATAGGTTATCTAATTACTCCGATTGTTACAATATTTTTACCAAATAGAGATGAAATAGATAAAATGTCCTATAAAAAAGGCAAAGTAGTCTCAATATATAGACGCTTTCTAGCTTTTCTAATAGATATCTTTATCTTTGCAACTATAATGTTCATAATACTTGCTTTATTAAACTTTAAAGACTTTGTGTTACCTTTAATAATAATGACAGCAATGTATTATGTAATTTTACCTACTATAACTTCCCTTACTTTAGGAAAATACCTTGTCAAAATAAAATTAGAAAGTAAAACAAAATATAAACATCTATCCATCTTTATAAGACAAGTAATCCTTTACTTTGGAATAGTCTTTGGTCCCCTTATTTTTATAGAGTTAAATCAATATATTAATGGTCTTATAACATTATTTTACATTTTATTTGCAATATATGCTTATTTTGAAATATTCTTAAAGTTCTTTGGTCGTAAAAAACCTTTAATATATGAAAGATTAACTAAAACAGAAAATATAAGTACAGTCTATTATATAGACCACGAAGAAAATGAACCTAGTCAAGATACTAAAAGTGTGATAAACTATAACAAAGAGGAGGTTAAAGATGAAAGTAGAGATTAAAAAAGTAATTTGGCCATCTTTGCTTAGTTCAATATTTTTATTACTACTAGGATTATTATTATTCTTTAAATCGAGTGAGACATTAGTAGGTATATCTTATTTAGTAGGCGGTGTCTTAATAGCATTAGGTGTTATTGCTATAATAAACTTTTTAAGAAATGGTTCTAGAGATATTTTTGTACAATTAAATATAGTCTATGGTATAGTAAGTATAGTAGCAGGAATATTTTTAGTAACAGTACCAGAGTTTATTGGTAGTATTATCCCAATAGTTGTAGGTATTGCTGTTATTATAAGTAGTTCTTTCAAAGTACAACAAGCTCTTGTGTTGAAAAATTTAGATAACAAATATTTCTTACCATCATTAATAATGGCTATAGTATGTTTAGTTTGTGGAGTAGTAATATTATTTAATCCATTTACAAGTGCTGTGGTAGTTACCCAAATTATTGGTCTTTTTATGATAATTTATGCCGTATTAGATCTTGTTAATAGTTTCATTTTAAGAAAAAGCAGTAATATTAGTGTAGAAATAAGTACCGATAGAAAAAAACATAGAGGCAAAAAAACAAAAACTGCTAAAGTTATTAAAGAAGTAGATAGGGAAGATGAATAATAAAAATGCAAATATTAGATTTAAAAGACACATTAGACGATCTAACTGTAAAAATAAATGATTTTTTATCCTCATATACATCTAATCCTGTCTTTTGGGTAGTTCTTGCTATAATATTATTGTTAATAGGATGTTGGGGTATAAGATATTTTGGAAAGAAGTAAGTGCAGCATCACTTGCTTCTTTTAATTTATAAGGAGGTGTTAAAAAGTGGAAAAATTAAAAATAGGCCATAAGTATCAAATACATAGTTATAAACATAATGGACAAATCTATAAAGCATGGGATGAAGCGACACTCTTAAATTTTGATTTCAAGAAAGGAGTCTTAATCTTTGCTAATAATTGTACGACAGTTACAGAAAAAGATGGTCATACCTGGAAAACAAAAGAACCAGCTATTTTATATTTCTTTTTAAACAGATGGTACAATATCATTGGTCAATATAAAGGAAGAGGAATATCTTATTATTGTAATATGGCAAGTCCCATAATAATAGAAGATAATACTATAAAATATATTGATTATGATTTAGATGTTAGAGTTTTTTCTAGTGGCGCTTTTAAAGTAGTAGATAAAAATGAATACAATTATCATAAGAACAAATTTAAATATCCTAAAGAAATAGATTACATAATAAAAGAACAATTAAATAATTTAATAAATGAAATACGAAATAAAAAGAATTATTTTAATAATAAAGAGATTGAAAATTGGGTAAAATACTACTTATATTTAGAAAATCAAAAAAAATCTAAAAAAAATTAAAAAAAGTGTTGACATAAAAAAACAGCTCTGATATATTAGAAAACGTCACTGAAATTTAGAACTGATTGTGAACAAAAAAAAGTTGAAAAAATTAAAAAAATGTGTTGACAAAAAGGTTTTAAATTGGTATAGTGGAGAAGCGTTGACATTGATTGTCGGTGTCAAATATATCAAAGAAAAATGTCGATAAAAAAATAAAAAAAGTGTTGACAAAATAAAAACAATTTGGTATATTAATAACGCAGCTTGAGAAAAAGCAAAAATGTTCTTTGAAAACTAAGCAAAACGTCAATTTTGAGTTGTCGGGATTAAATTATAATAATTAAACTTTTAAATATTTTTATTGAGAGTTTGATCCTGGCTCAGGATGAACGCTGGCGGCATGCCTAAGACATGCAAGTCGAACGAAGTGGCCCAATGAAGATGAAGTGCTTGCACTGATTCGGACTTGGATTCCCACTTAGTGGCGAAAGGGTGAGTAACACGTGGGTTATCTGCCTTCGAGTCTGGAATAACAGTTAGAAATGATTGCTAATGCCGGATGATATATATTTGGATACGTCCTTATATATTAAAAGGGGCCTTTAAAGCTTCGCTTGAAGATGAGCCTGCGCCGTATTAGCTTGTTGGTGAGGTAATGGCTTACCAAGGCGACGATGCGTAGCCGACCTGAGAGGGTGATCGGCCACA
>CAMMMG010000066.1 GCA_946497925.1 uncultured Mycoplasmatota bacterium | reverse complement strand
CCATTAATAGTCTCATCTAAAGCTTTTCTTTTACCATCATTATTTTTATTATCACTAAGCTTATTCTTCTTATCAATATTACTTTCTAATTCATTTTCTAGCATTTTAATATATTTAGATAAATCTAGTTTAGTTACTAAATATTTTATTTCATTTTTCTTACTAAACAAGTCATACATGTTTTGGTAATAGTTAATATTTCTAATATCAAATCCTTTTCTTGAACCAGTACTTTGCATTATTTTATAAAATTCATCTAAATTATCTTTTGTTAGTTCTACTATCTCTATTCCATTTTTTATATTTTTTCTAATTAAGTTTCTAGTGTTAGATTTCATATTTTTCATTATTTCATCTTCTGTTTTATCTTTTGTATCTAAAGCATACATAAAGGTTACTTGTTCTCTATCATCATAAGGAACACTAGTAAATCCTGTATTTAAAATAGTATTTACAATGTTTGTATTATCATAACCATCTTTAATTATTTCTCCTTTACCATTACGTTCTTTGTAAGGTACATAAGGGTCTATTCTTAGAACATAGCCTTGATGTTTTTTGACGAAATTTGTTAGTAGTTTTAAAAATTTTGTTAGCGTTTTCTCATCAGAATAACCCACTAAAGGTCCACGGGGGGCATAAAATTCATATTTATTAAAGTGTCTTTTCTTACCTACTAGAAGAGTCGCTCCAACTAGTTTATCATTATTATATAGTCCTAAGTAGTAGGCTGTCCAACCATTTAACTTCCTTAATTTTCCTACTTCTTCTGTTTGCATAAAAGTCCTATAGGGGCTTTTTTTAGTATAATCTTCAAACGTCTTAACATCTATTTCTTTTAATGTCATTTTATTTCCTCCTAAACTTACTAGTTATCTTATTTATTAGTTTACTCCCAAATACTTCTTCTATTAAATTAAATTTATGTGAAACAAAGAAATATACTAATACACCAACAAGAGCATAGATAACAATTATTGGAATGTTTAGTAATCTTACTGATGATGTGATTGGTATTACTAGTTTTACAAGTGACAATACAATAAGCATAGCGATATCTGCTAGAAGTATTTTACCTAATAGTCTAAATGTTGGCATATAACTGACTCCACATTTTCTTCTTAGGAAAATTAAACATAGAATAATTCCTACAGCATAACCTAGTATAGTTGTAGTTATTGAGCCATAAACAGGTACAAAACCTAAGTTATGGAAAAGATTAATTAATGGAACATTTAATACTAATTTTATTAATACTCCTACTACTAGAGAAATTAAAACTTCCTTATAGTATTTTAAGACTTGTACTATTGATACTAAAGCTGTATAAGTTGATATTGTTAAAGCGACAAAGACAAAGTATTTAATTATAACAGCACCATATTCACTGTTATTACCATAGAATACTTCCCAGACAGGTTCACTTAAGAAAGATAGTCCTAAAGTCATAGGAACTGATATGAATAGTAATACTTGTAGAGTTTGATTTATTTTATGATGAATATCTTTTTTATCTTTTTTTACCGAAGCTGATGTAAGGTTTGGTATTAAGCTTACAATGATACCTGTTGAGATAGAAACAATTATCATATTAATCTTATTACCCCAAGTAGAGATTACACTCATAATGTTTTCAGCTTGGGCAGTTGTATAACCAATATCATTTACCATGGTCTTAACAATAGTTGTCATATCAATAAAGTCATAACAAGATTTAAAGACATCTATCATAATGAAAGGTAAGGCATACCATAATATCTTTTTTAATATTTCTTTAGTTCTAATTACCGGCTCTTCTACTTCAATAGTCTTTTCGTGTAATTGCTTTTTATTCTTTTTAACTTTATCTAATAAATAGAAATAAGCGAATATCGCTCCTGCTGTCGCACCAAATACGGCAACTCCTACTCCTGTTTGTAAAGATAAGTTAAAGATATTAATAGCAAAGAAACTACCTGCTACTATAATAATTACTCTTACTAATTGTTCTAATACTTGACTAATAGATGGAGGGGTTATAAATTTATGTCCTTCTAAATAACCTCTATAAATACTAAGGGTTGGTACAATAAGTATAGCAGTGGCAATTACTCTTACTACCATTGTTACATCTTCTAGTGTATTACCACCTTCTAAGTCTCCAAGAATCGCTTTGGCAATATCAGGAGCGAAGATGAAGAGAATTATAAAGATTGTAATTCCCATAATAATGGCAAGTCGTCTACCTAATTTAAAAGCTTTCTCTTTAGCATTATAATAACCTAATGTCTGATACTCACTAATTATTTTACTAATAGCATTAGGAATACCTGCACAGGATAAAGATTGAAATAAGTTATAGATTGTATAGGCATAACCATATAAGGCTCCTCCCTGTCCTCCAATAATTGCATAAAATGGTATTACATAAAGCATACCTAGTATTTTACTACCTACTATACCTAATGTGGCAATAAAGGCTCCATTTAGAAAGGAATTTTGTTTTAATTCTTTATTTTTCTTTGTCTTTGTTTTTGCCATGTTACATCCTCCAATTTCTTTAAATATAATACCATATTATTGAAAAGTTTTAAAGTAACTTGTATAATTAAAGAAGATAGAGGTGATTTAATGGAACTTAGAGAATTAACAAAAAAGGAGTTTGACAGTTATGCTCTTAATCACCCTTTAGGTAGTTTTCAACAAACATCTTTCTGGGGGAGATTTATGGAAGGAGATAAATTCCATGCTTATTATGTAGGTGGATTTATTAAAGAACGTTTAGTAGGAGCGAGTTTACTCCTTTCTTATGAGAGAAAAAAAGATAAGGTGAGATTATTCTATGCTCCTCGTGGATTTTTAATAGATTATAAGAATGAAGAACTATTAAAAGAGTTCACTGAAGAAGTTAAAAAGTTTATTATAGAAAAACATGGTGTCTTTTTAAAGATAGATCCTTATATTTTAGTAAGAGATAGAAATAGTGAAGGTAATATCATAGAAGGTGGAGTCTATAATGACTTTGTAGAAGTTAATCTTACTAATGCTAACTTTATTAAAGTTAATGATAAAATACAACCTAAATGGATTAGTAGAATTAATTTAAAAGAGAAGACTATAGATGATATCTTTAATAACTTTAGTCCTAAAGCAAGACAGACTGTTCGAAGAAATGAAAGACTAGGATTCAAAGTAAGAGACTTTGATTTTAAGGATATTGATAAATTTATAGGTATTATAGACAATGAAAGTAAAAAATATCGTACTATCGTACCTACTAAAACTTTCTATCTAGACTTAAAACAGGCTTTTGATGGTAATATTAAGTTTATGGAAGTTTATTTTAAGAGGGATGAAGTTATTAATAATATTGATAAGATGATTTCAGAGGTAATAAAAGAAAAAGAAGTTAGAATAAATAACTATCACAACTCAAAGATGACTGCAGAATATTTTATTGATAAAGAACTTGAAGATGAAGAAGAGATTAAAAGATTAGAGAGTTTAAAAGAATATTTTTCTAAATGTAGCGATGATGTTAGTATGGGTATTTATATGTTTATAACCATTGGTAATGAAGTTGTGGCATTAAATGGTGGAATTGTGGATGAATATAATAAGTTAGATGCTTCTTATACACTTCATTATGAGATGATTAGGTATGCAATAGAGAATGGTTATAAGTATTATAATTTATATGAAATTGGAGATATTAATGATTCTAATAATAAATTAAAAAATTCTTATAACTATAAAAAGAACTTTGGGGGAGAAGTTGTTGAATTAGTTGGAGAGTATGATTTAGTAATTAATCCTAAATATACCAATATGGCAAGAAAATACTTTCCAGAGTATTTAGGAGTTAAGACTATATTTAAGTAATTCATATTTGATACTTTGACATTAATATAAAATTATGATATTATGTATTTAGCAAAGAAATTTGCAATAAGAATAGATGCTTTCAAAAGTGATTTGGTTTGCATCTAATTCAAGAATTAGATGTCTTATTTATTGGTAAATAAGGGAGATAATAATCAATAGGAGGAAGAGAAATAACGGTTCTTCGACATTAAAGGGTGCTGAGTAAATTTTCAGCATTCTTTTTTGCTGGTCTAAAAAGATTAGTAATAATTAAAATTCTAGCTTTGAAATTATCAAAATTTCTATATCCAAAACCAATACGTTTTATCAATTTACAAGTATTATTAT
>CAMMMG010000065.1 GCA_946497925.1 uncultured Mycoplasmatota bacterium | reverse complement strand
TAGTTGATAACAAAATTAGTTCTATTTTCATCTTTCTCTTTATTAAAATGAGCATATATCTTAGTACCAATAAAAAATAAGATAATTATTGCTAACAAAGGAATAATAACATAATATAATAAAACCCTTAAATTTTCTTCACTATAGACTGTTTGTGTCATAGATCTCACCACCTATTATAATAATATCACAGTCTTTCTTTCTCTTCAACTTAAAAAGTAACTATTTTTGTCATTTGACTAATAGTTACTTTTCTTTATTATGAGATTCAAAATTTAATAAAAACTCTTTTTTTCCTATATCAGAAACATAACTTCCTATACTATCATCATCCACTACCCTATGACATGGTATTAAAATAGGACAAGGATTTTCTTTTAATACATTAATAACAGGACTAACTACTTCCTCGTTCCCTAATTCTTTAGCAATCATTCTATATGTTATTACTTCGCCATAAGGAACATGGCTTACTATTTCTAGAACTCTAGCTTCTAAACCTGATATTAAATAATTATAAAATGAAAATGAAGTTAATTCACCTTTAAAATATAAATCCAGTTCTTCTTTAACCCTAATACTTAGTCTATTTTCTCTTTCTTCTTCTGTCTGTTCATCAATAAAAGTTAAAGATAAAACATCATAATGACTAGTATTAATTCTAATTATCCCAACAGGGCTTTCATAGAAAGAAAGATAACTAACATGTCCCATAACTACTCCTTAAAACAATTTTACGAATAAGCTGTAAAATATTAATGTAAGTGGTTTACCTAATAATATTATAATAAGAAATTTTCTAAAGGTCAAATTACTAATACCTGATATATAACATAATAAATCATCTGGTGCACCTGGTAATAATATCCCCCAAAAGAATACTTTTTCAAACTTTTTATGTCTTATATATTTTAAATATTTATTAATAGTTTCTTCTTTAAATAATTTTTTTATAAGAGGAAGACCAAAGTTTCTACTTAACATATAAGCTACAATACTTCCAAAAGTTAATCCCACATAATTATAAATAAAACCTTCTATCGGTCCAAAAGCAAGGGTTCCTGCAAGACAGGATGCTCCTCCTGGAATAACAGGAAAAACTACTTGGACTGTTTGAATAAGTAGAAAGATAATAGGTCCAATAATACCATATGATTTTATTTTTTCAACTAGAGTTTCTGGGCTTGTTAAAAGATTCATTTTAACAGCATAGATTATGAATGCTACTAAAAGTATGGTTATAATAACAGTTATAATTGTCATTACTTTTTTTAAGTTTTGTCCATCTTTTTCCATATTTATTCCTCCATTTATTATTGTACCCTAAACTTCTATTAATTACTACAATTATTGTTGTTCATTTAATTCTATAGCAATTTCTGCTAGTTTAATAGCAGTATCTAAGTCCCTTGCCGTCATTAAAAATCTATTAGCATGGCAGAATAGTGAGCCTTTTATACCAGTTACTTTTTCTAAATCATCACTAGTAAGTCCACCCCACTCTTTAGGAAAATAGACTCTACTAGTTTTATCTGTTGTACTAATAGGAATAGTTTTAATACCATATCCTCCTCTATTAGAAGGATAAATAGCAAATTTTATTTTTTCACCATAAGGAGAAGAAAGTAATGTCTCTTGATAAGGTAAATATTCATCTAATATCAAAATAGACCCTTTTGTTTTTTTTAAAATGGTTTTAACCTTCTTACTAGCTTCAACTTTACCAACAACATTCTTCAATTCTTCAATAAACATTATTTTAGCAAATTCAACTGCTTTAATAAACTGTTCATCTTCTGTATCATCACTTCCATAACTCGGATTAAATAGCTTAATTAAATCACCTACTATTTTTACTTTATGTAGAGATTTTATTTCAGGAAAAATACCATTATCAATGGCATCTATCGCTTCAATAAAATCTTTAACAAAATAATTATAAACTTCTTTAACATTTTTTATTTTTAACTTTTTTAAATACTTAATACCATACTCTTCAAAAAGAAGACCAAATGATGAATATTTAATACCATTATCCCTTATTCTAGCATCATTTTGATGATGATCAAATTTGCCTTTACCAATATCATAGACAATAGCATTAGTTGATATATCTTTAGGAACTTCACTTACTCTTGCTACTTTAAAGTCTCCAAAGTAAAGAGAAAGAAAAGCAGTTGCAAACACTTCATCATCATGCATAGTTCCATTATGAGTAATACCATTCGCTTCATTTAAATCTTTAACAAGTGTAATCATTTTTTAACCTCCTTTTCTATATTAACAGTATGCTCTATTTTTTCCCAGGCTAAATCTTTATTTTTTAAGGCTAAATACAAACACTTTACATAACTTGCTAAAAATAAAGGATTAAAGAATAGAGATTTTATCTTCATCTTTCTATTTAATCTTAGATTATCTTTTTCTTTTATTAAAAGTATTCCTGTAAAGATTAATAATACTATATAGATAGCAAGTACTATTACTAGAAATTGTAATAGTAAAGTATAAACTTCCACTTTAACAATAGAGTTAGATATTATTCTATAAGTTAAGTTTGCAAGATATAAAATAACGCTAATAACTAATAGGACATAAGGTTTTACTCCTACTAAAGTAATATATACTGATGGATAATTATTATCTTTTCTTGTCGCTTTATTCTTTAGCAATGGATAATACTTTCTTCTAGAGTCAAAATATCCCTTTACCCACCTTGTTCTTTGTTTAATAGTAGTATTATAATCAGTAGGTTGTTCATCAAAATACTTTGCTTTCATATTATATGTTGATGTCAAGTCATTAAGAGTTGCATATAAAGTAAATTCATAGTCTTCTGTTAGACTATTAAAAGGATAACCACCAAGTTCTTCTAAAATCTTTCCTTTAATATAAAAGCCTGTCCCACTGACTGTTAGAGTTAGATTATGTTTCATTTTATAGTTATTAGAAAAAGTATTAATCATAGAAAAAGTTAGAGAAGAACATGCTGAAAAGATACTAGAATTACCATTTTTAGTATTGCGATAACCTATACCTATATCATACCCTTTTTTATAACTTTTAACCATTTCTTTAAAATAATTTCTATCTAGAACATTATCAGCATCAAAGATAAAGTAAGCATCATAGTGTTTTTTCTTTCTTAATATCTCTTTAATGGCATCATCTAAAGCATAACCTTTTCTTCTTCGATTAGTTAGATTTTTACGATAGATAATATTAATATTTCTTTCTTTAGCAATATCAACTGTTTTATCTTTCTTGCTCTCTACAATAATATAAATATCTTTAGAATCTATCTTAAAAGTTTGTTTTTCTATACTGTCTATTAAATTAGATATAACCTTTGATTCATCTCTTGCAGGAATTAAGACAGCCAAACTTGGATTGTCATAAATTCTTTTTAAAGTTACTTTAGAACCCTTTAAGGCAACAATATATTCTTTTATTAATAAATAACTTGCTATAAATATTAAAACTAAACATATTAATGTTATCATACTACTTACCCTTTCTAACCTTAAATTCTGTATTAGGAAATTTTTTAGATAAAACACTATCCGGATAGACTTTATCATATAATCTACCGACTGGTGTGATGGCTTCAATATTATTTCTTCTCAAAGCACTCCTAAATAAAGCAGTCCAAGATACAAGCATATCAATTATTAAGAATATTAAAAGAGTATAGAAAATTATATTACCAATATTTACAGGTATTTTTTCTATCCATTTTGAAAGAAAAGGATAGATTAGTTTTACAAATATTAAGGTAAAAGCTCCCCAGGCTATCATAAAAGGAATAGTAGTTCTTCCTCCAATATTCAAAAAGTGATGCGAGTAATCCCAAGAAGTGGTATGCGTAAATATTTCTTGTAAAAGACTAATAGAATATTCTATAAAGCCTCCTAAAAGTCCACCATATATAAATGTTTTAATATTAGAATAGTTTGGCTTTGCTAACAGATAAATAACAAGCACTGCTCCTAATCCATATAAAGGATTAAAAGGACCATAAAGTACTCCTCTTCTTAATTCCCAGACAATATCTCCTGTTGCGAAATAGATTTTAACTAGATTAAGTATTTCTTCATATAAAACGCCAATAACAGAACCAATTACAAAAATCAAAAATAACTTTTTACCACTATAACCTTCTGCAAATACGCACTTTTTACTGCTCATACTACATACCCCTTCAACTTGGTGTTATATTACCATATTTTATGAAAAAATACAAG
>CAMMMG010000064.1 GCA_946497925.1 uncultured Mycoplasmatota bacterium | reverse complement strand
TTTGCAAATAACTCATCTAATAGTTCATCACTATAACTTTCACCAGTGATTGAACCTAAAATATCAAATACTTCTTTTAAGTCTATTTCAATTATATCAACAGGTTCATCAGATTCTAAACTAACTTTAGCATCTCCTAAACTCTTAAGAGCTTTCTTTGCAAGAGTTAATTGTCTTTCATTAGCAAGATAAGTGTAATCATCTTCTTTTATTTCTGAAAGTTTAAACATACTCTTTATTTCTTCCTTTAATGGTTCTATTCCATCTAGGCTATTAGTATTAGTACTTACAATATGTTTAAAGTCTAACTTATCTGTATCAATTTTCTTAGGTAAATCATTCTTATTTAAAACTATAATTGGATTTTTATCTTTTCCTTTATCTAAGATGAACTTATCATTATCATTTAACTCCTCACTAGAGTTTAGTACTACTATGATAAGGTTAGCATTATCAATTAAAGATAGACTCTTCTCTACTCCTATTTTTTCGGCTAAATTATCAGTATCTCTTATACCTGCTGTATCTATTAAAGATAATTCTATGCCATCAAATATAATACTTCCTTCTACAATATCTCTTGTTGTTCCTTCAATATCTGTGACAATAGCTTTATCTTCTTTTAAAAATCTATTTAATATGCTACTCTTTCCTACATTAGGTCTACCTATAATAATTGTCTTAATACCATTTTTAATAATTTGTCGTTCTTCTGACTTTTTTACTAAGTTTTGTAAATCTTTTTCAAGGTCATTTATTACTTCTTTTAATTCTTTCTTAGTAACTTCTTCTATATCATAGTATTCAGGATAATCTATATTAACTTCAATGTTTGCAATAACATGTTTTAATTTATCTCTAAAACTATTAATATATTTTTTTAAGGAACCTTCTAGGGATGATAGTGCTAGTTTTCTACTATTATCAGTCTTACTATCTATTAAATCCATTACTGATTCGGCTTGGGTTAAATCTATTCTACCATTAAGAAAGGCTCTTTTAGTAAACTCCCCTCTTTCTGCTTTCCTTGCTCCTTTTTCTATTAAAAGTTCAAAGATACTAAGAGTTGTAGCGATTCCTCCATGACAATTTATTTCAACAACATCTTCTCTTGTAAAAGTTTTAGGAGACCTCATAACTGTTACTAATACTTCATCTATATCTTCTTTTCCATTATTAATAAAACCATAGTTGATAGTATGAGATTCTACTTTAGTTAAATCTTTTCCTCTAAAGACTTTATTTACTAAAGATATAGCATCTTTACCACTTACTCTTACAATGGATATAGCTCCTACTCCTAATTTTGTTGAAATCGCTACTATTGTATCAGACATTTTTCTTTGCTCCTATTCTTTTTACTTTAGCTTGTTCTTTAGATATGCCTAAAGCTTTACATGCTTCTGTTCCAAAGAAAGCTTCCTTTTCTCTTTCGGTTAAATTATCTATTTCATATTGATATTCTAAATCTAAAGATGGTAGTTCTCTTACATTCTTTATATCATAATTTTGAGGATTTTGATATACTTTAAAACTTAATATTTCATCTATTACTTTATCATCTTCATAATGAGTATTATCTTGTAAAGATTTTCTTACAGCATCTATATATCTATTCAACTCTTCAGTAGTAAGTTTAGATGTTATTCCCTTACTTTCTTTTAAATTAATTAAGTGTTTTAAGACCTCCTTAGCTGAATAGTAAATTTTATCATCTTTTTCTTTATTATAAATAACTCCATTTATAGAGACCAAATCATCTAAATTGGTTAAATCTTCTTCATAATCTTTTAAAGCTTTTATACTTTCTATATATTGTTTTACTTCTACATAAGTATCTATTAAAGTATCTATTAAAGTATCTATTTTGTCTTTAAGTTCTGCTTTTAAAGGGTCCTTATAGATATTATTTTGCTTTAAGTTCTCTCTTTTCTTTACTAAACTTATATAGTTTTGTACCTTTGGATAAATACGTAAATCACCTATATTTATTTTTATCCCATCTATTTCAGTAGTTAATTGTAACTTTAAAAATTCTAAATCATTTATTGTATCTGCAACTATTTCTTGCATATAACACCTTCCTTTCCTTTTTTCAGTTTTATTATTATATTGATATTTTGTGATACTGTAAAGGTAAATAAGGAAAGTTTTATAAATTAGTCACTTTTTTACAAAAAAAGAACCTAGTCGCGAGGTTTTATAACAACACAGCGATTAGGTTCTTCTCCTACACTTTCAGTATAAACATATTTGTTATTGTTTAAGATATTATGAACAAGTCTTCTTTGATATGAGTTCATAGAATCCATTTTTACTTCTACTTTAGTCATCTTTACTTCTCTTGCTAACTTTTTGGCAAGTCTTTCTATTCTTCTATCATTTTTTTCTTTATAATCACTAACATCTATTAAGAAACGATAGTTAGTATTTATTTCTTTTGTAAGAATAGCGTTTACTACAGTTGTTAAGGCTTTTAAATTCTTACCATCTTTTCCTATTAGTAAGGCATCATTAGTAGAATATAGACGATATGTTGGAGTATCGTTATTAACAGTTATTTCTATTTCTACATCAAAGCCCATATCTTTTAAAAGGCTCTTTATAACTTTTTTTAAATACTCTTTTACTTCTCTTTTTTCTATTACTTCTATTTCAATTTTTTTAGATAATAAGGTTTTCTTTTCTTCTTTAGTATTTATTATTAAGTTTTCTTCTAGTTCTTGCAAATCAATTTTAGCTTTATTAACTGCTTCTTCATATGTTTTTCCAGTGTAACTATGTTTATTTATCATGTTTTTCCATCCCCCTTTGTACTACAATATTTTGAACTATAGCGAAGATATTACCTACTGACCAATATATTCCTAAAGCAGATGGCATAAAGAATGCTGTTATGATAATGATTACACTCATCATAATAGGCATCATCTTCATTGATGGATCGCTTGCACTATTACTTGTTGTCTTAAACATAAAGATAGTTGAACCACCAATTATAAGTAGAAGAATTATATACATATAAAATGTTTCACTACCAAATCCTACTAATGGAGTTGTTCCTAATTGAATTCCAAGGAAGTTTTCTTCGAATATTGCTGGTACCCTATTTATCGCTTCTAAGAATGCAAATAAAAGTGGTAATTGAATAAATGATATTAAACAACTTGTTAAAGGATTAAAATTATATTTTTTATAGACCATCATCATTTCTTGATTTTGTTTTAACATAGAGTCTTGATCTGTTTTTCCTTCATATTTCTTTTGAATTCTAGCAAGTTCTGGAGAGGCTTTTTTCATCATCTCACTTTGAACAGCCATTTTTCTTGTAAATGGAAATAGTATAATTCTTATTATAATAGTAATTATTATTATACTAAGAGCGAAACTTCCTATATATTTACCTAATGTTAAGATTAAAAATGCTAGTGGTTTAACAAATATTCCTGTCCATAGTCCGTCATATTCGGTATCTCCTGGTGTAAATTCTGAACATTTTGGTAAATCTTTTAACTTTACTCCATTTTCTTCATATAACTTTCTAGTTTGTTCATTTTCTGGTTGACATAGGATATTTTCTGTTAATGATTGACCTGTCTCCGGATTTTGAACTGCTTTATTATCTTTATCTACTAAGGTTGTTGTACATCCTGTTGCTAGAAATAGTAACATTACTACAATGATAATTTTTGATTTTATTTTTCTTTTCTTCATATAATGCTCCTTACTTAATTTTATCTAATAAATATTGTAAGCTGCTAGATAGTTCTTGATAAGAGAGACTAAGACAGCTATTTCTTATTATTATAATACAATTATAGTTTTTTTCATAGTTTTTGTTATAGTTTCTTATAATTGCCCTAACTTTTCTTTTTAAATTATTTCTAATATGAGCCTTCCCTACTTTCTTAGGAACGGTTATTCCATATTTAGTAGGAGAATCTTTCTTTTCTTTAAAAAAGATTACGAAGTTATAGTTTTTAATTTTTTTACCTGTTTCTATTACTTCATCAAAGACTCTACTTTCTTTTACTATGTACTTCTTGTTCATCTAATCACGTCCTAAAGTTAAAAAAACACTGCAAAAACAGTGAATTTTATTTTACTAATTCTTTGCGTCCCTTCTTACGACGACTATTTAAAATATTACCAGCACTTGCTTTACGTGCGAAGAATCCATGCTTCTTTGCTCTTCTTCTTTGGTTTGGTTGATATGTTCTTTTCATTATAACACCTCCAGACTTGAAATCTACATTATTATAATAG
>CAMMMG010000063.1 GCA_946497925.1 uncultured Mycoplasmatota bacterium | reverse complement strand
GATAAAAACATATTAGATATATTATCTAAAACTAGTAGAAATGTTACTCTTATTACTAATAAGTATAATAACGTAGATTATGAGAAATATAAGGAACAATATAATAATATTGCAATAGTAGTTAATAACTCATTTCATGATAGATTTATTATTTTAGATAAGAAAGTTTTATATCATTCAGGAGCAAGTTTCAAAGATTTAGGAAAGAAGTGTTTTGCTATTACCAAAATAGAAAGTAAAGAAATTTTAGATAGTTTGTTAGATAAATTGAAGTAATATGGAATTTTGCTTGATTGTAGTTGACTATTAATGTAATTATGTAGAAAAAACATTCAAAAGATTCTTGTCAAGAGTCTTTTTCTTTTTGTTTACAACTTTTCTGTCAAGTAATTTATTTATCTAATTAAATATCCCTTATTTTATTTACATTTTTTATGTTTTTGTGTAATATATAGTTAAGCAGTGGTAGACTGTGGGGAAAAGTGGGGGATAAATATGTTTATAGGAGAATTTCATCACAATATTGATGATAAAGGAAGAATTGCTATACCATCAAAATATCGTGAAATATTAGGGAATAACTTTGTTATTACTCGTGGTATAGAACATTGTATTTATGTTTATCCAAATGATACTTTTAACCATATTGTTACAAAATTAGAAAGCTTACCATTTACGAAAAAAGATGCTAGAGCTTTCACTCGCTTCTTTATGTCCGGTGCTACTGCCATTGAACTTGATAAACAGGGAAGAGTTAATGTTCCAAGTCCTCTTATCAATTATGCTAACCTATCTAAAAAATGTGTGATTGTAGGAACGGGAGATAGATTAGAGATTTGGGATGAAGAAGCATTTAATGAGTTTATGAGTTCATGTAATGATGAAATGTCCGATATCGCTGAAAATCTATTTGAGGAGAAGATATAATGCATGAGTCTGTATTACTTAATGAAACTATAGAATCTTTAAATCTAAAAGATAACAGTATTGTTGTTGATATGACCTTAGGCTTTGCAGGACACAGTAGTCAAATTTTAAAAAGAATTAAAAATGGGTATCTATTCGCCTTTGACCAAGACGAGGAAGCACTAAAGTTTAGTAAAGAAAAACTTTCTAAAATAAGTGATAACTTCCAAATAATTGATTCTAACTTTGTCTATGCTAAAGAAAAATTAAAAGAACTAGGTGTAGAAAAAGTAGATGGCATTCTTTACGATCTTGGAGTATCAAGTCCCCAGTTAGATGAAGATTATCGTGGGTTTTCTTATAGATTTGATGCTCCACTTGATATGAGAATGGATCAGGATAACAAGTTAACTGCAAAAATTATAGTTAATACTTATAGTTATGATAAGTTAAAGAAAATCTTTAAAGAATATGGAGAAAGTAAGTTTTCTTCCAATATTGCAAGAAATATTGTTAAGTATAGAGAGTCTAAAGAAATAGATTCTACTTTAGAACTAGTAGACATCATTAAATCTTCTGTTCCTTATAAAGAACGTCTTAAAAAGCATCCTGCTAAACAAATATTTCAAGCCTTAAGAATAGAAGTTAATGATGAATTAAATGTTTTAAAAAAATCACTTGATGATAGCTTATCAATGTTAAACGTTGGAGGAAGGATAGCAGTTATAACCTTTCATTCTTTGGAAGATAAAATCGTAAAACATAAATTTTTAGAAGTAACTAAAATAGATGAAATATCAAAAGGTTTACCTAATATACCACTTGATAAACTTCCAGATTATAAATTAATTACTAAAAAAGGAATAAAAGCCAGTAAGAATGAGCTTGATTTTAATAATAGAGCACATTCTGCTACTTTAAGAGTTATAGAAAAAATAAAATAAGAAAGGGAGATAATTATGGCAAAAAGAAAAGTTGTAAAACGTGTTAAAATGAGTAAATTTGAACGATTAATTGCTACTTTTGCTATCGTTTTATTAGTTAGCTCTCCTTTAACTATTGTTTTTTCTCAAGCAACTCTTGCAAATATTAATTTTCAAGTAGAAAAAGTCAAAAAAGAGATAAATGAGCAGAATAAAACTAATGAAAGTTTGTCTATGAAAATAAATGAGTTAGCTTCTTTAGATAAAATAGAAGAAGTTGCCAAAGAGCAAGGATTGAGTTATAATAATAATAACATTAAGAATATTGACGAATAATAGGATGTGGTGAAAGTTGAAGAAGAAAAAGAGTAAAGTAGGAAATAACATAAAGTATAGTAAGATTGTTATTTTTGCTTCTCTTTTTTTGTTTGCTCTAATGATTGCAAGAGTGACCCAACTAGCATTGGCAGAAGAAATAGATGATACTAACTTACAGGCTCTAGCTAAGAGAAGAACAACCAAAACAGATGTTATAAAAGCAAAAAGAGGTAATATTTACAGTAGTGATGAAGAAATACTTGCCCAAAATGTATCTTCATACAAGTTAATTGCTTACCTTTCTCCATCTAGAACAACAGATAAAGATGATCCACAACATGTAGTAGATAAAGAGAAAACAGCAAGAGAACTTGCTCCTATACTTGGTGTTAGTGAAGAAGAAATACTAAAATATTTAAGTAAAGAAGGAGTTTACCAAACTGAGTTTGGTAGTGCTGGTAAAGGACTTACTGAACTTACTAAAGAGAAAATAGAAGACTTAAATTTACCTGGAATAGATTTTGTTGAAAGTTTTAAACGCTATTATCCTAAAGGAGATTTTGCTTCATACATTTTAGGCTATGCTAAAGAAGAAATTACAACAAATGAAGATGGTAGTGAAGAAACTACTATGACTGGAGAGATGGGTATTGAAAAGTATTATGATAGTACCTTAAAAGGTGAAGATGGTTATACTACATATCAAAAAGATTTACGAGGGTATAAAATAGCAGGAACTAATGAAATAAGTAAAGAAGCAAGTGATGGTAAAGATATATACTTAACTATTAATAGTAGTATTCAGTTCTTTGTAGAACAAGCTTTAAGTGAAGCAGAAGCTAACTATGATTATGAATGGTTTACAATTATGATTGCTGATGCTAAGACAGGAGCAATACTAGCATCTAGTACATCTCCTTCATTTGATCCTAATAAAAGAGATATTACTAACTACTTAGATATGAATGTTTCTAGTCCATATGAACCAGGATCTACTATGAAGATATTTACTTATATGGCTGCTATGGAACAAGGCGTTTATAATGGTAATGAAATATATCACTCTGGTGTTTATGTAACAAGTGATGGAACAGAAATAGGAGATCATAATAGAGCAGGTTGGGGAGATATTACTTTTGATAAAGGTTTCGCTTTATCAAGTAACGTTGGTGTTATTAATCTAATAGATCGTCACTTATCTGCAGATATTCTTAGAAGTTATTTTAAGAAACTAGGATTTAGTAAAAAAACAGGTATTGAACTACCTAATGAAGCAACAGGTGAGTTAGACTTTAAATATGAAACAGAAATATTTAATGCTGGATTTGGACAAGGTATTACGACAACACCTATTCAAAATATTCAGGCTTTAACTTCTCTTACTAATGGAGGAGTAATGCTAAAACCTTATCTAGTTGAAAAGATTGTAGATTCTGATACTAAAGAAACAGTTTATGAAGGTAAAAGAACAGAAGTGGATACTGTTGCTAGTGAAACTACTGTAAATAAAATTAAAGACTTAATGTGGGATACAGTTAATACACCTGGTATGACAGGTACAGGTTATCGTCTTGAAGGATATAATTTGATAGGTAAAACAGGAACTGCTCAAATAGCTGATGAAAATGGTGGAGGTTACCTAACAGGAGCAGAAGACATCATTTCCTCTTTTGCAGGTATTTATCCAAAAGATGATCCTAAAGTAATAATATACGCTTCAGTTAAAAGACCAGGTGGAGGAAAACAAAATGTTATTTGGAAAGCAATTAAAGATATAGTTGTTAATATAAGTAAATACTATGGAACAGATCCTGATACTACAAGTGAAGAAGAACTAACTGAATATAGTTTAACATCTTATAAAAACAAAGATATAACTTCATCTAAAACAGAATTAGAAAGTATGGGTATGTCTGTAACTGTTGTAGGTAATGGTAATAAAGTTACTAAACAATATCCTTCTAAAGGAGATAAAATAACATCTGGTACAAGGGTATTTCTTATCACTAATGATAGTAATTTAACAGTTCCTGATGTAACAGGTTTATCTAGTAAACAAGCAGAAGACTTATTAAGAATATTGGGTATTAGTGTTAAATTGGAAGGTAATGGTTATGTAAC
>CAMMMG010000062.1 GCA_946497925.1 uncultured Mycoplasmatota bacterium | reverse complement strand
TAATGGATAAACCTAGTTTATATTTAATACCTACACCTATTGGTAATTTAGATGATATTACTATTAGAGGTTTAAAGACTTTAGAACTTGTTGATGTTATACTTTGTGAAGATACTAGAGAAACTTCTAAGTTGCTTAGTAAATATAATATAAAAAACAAGTTAGTAAGTTGTCATGAATTTAATGAAGATAAGATGAAAGATAAGGTATTAGGTTATTTAAATACTGGTTTAAATGTAGGATTAGTTACTGATCAGGGGACTCCTTTAATTAGTGATCCAGGTTATAGAATAGCCCTCTACATTTCAACACATAACTATAATATAGTGAGTTTACCTGGGGCGACTGCGTTTGTTCCAGCTTTAACTATATCTGCTTTAGCTCCGTCTCCTTTTACTTTTTATGGATTTCTTAATGCTAAGAAGAATAAACAGATTAAAGAATTAGAGTCTTTAAGAAATCATCCATATACATTAATATTTTATGAAGCACCTCATAGACTAATAGATACATTAAATAATATTAAAGAAGTGTTTGGGGATAGAAAGATTTGTGTAGTCAGAGAAATCTCTAAAAAGTATGAACAAGCGATAAGAGGTAAAATTAGTGAAGTATTAGAAACTGATTTTCCTATTAAAGGAGAATTTGTTATTGTGGTAGAAGGTGCTGTTTTAGAGTTTGATTTTAATAGTATGAGTATTGTAGAACACGTGGATTTTTATATAAATGATGGTAATACTAAAAATGAAGCGATTAAGTTAGTGGCAAAAGAAAGAGGTATTCCTAAGTCTATTGTTTATAAAGAATACCTTGATAAGAACGAATAAATAATTTGTTAGGGAAATAATTTGGAAAAGAGGTAAGGTTATGAAATTAGTTGTTGGTCTTGGTAATAAAGGTAGAGAATATGAGAATACTAGACATAATATGGGATTTATGTTAGTAGATAGATATTTACAATATAAAAATATTACTGATAAATTTAAAGAAAAATTTAATGCTATGTATATAGAGACTACTATTAATAATGAGAAAGTTATTTTTATTAAACCAATGACTTATATGAATAATTCTGGTATTGCTATTAGAGCCTTTGTTGACTTTTATAAACTAAACAGTGAAGATGTTTTAGTTATTAGTGATGATCTTGATTTAGATTTAGGTAAGTTTAGATTAAGAAGGAATGGAAGTAGTGGAGGACATAATGGCTTAAAGAGTATTATTTCTCATCTTGGAACTGATAACTTTAAGAGACTTAGAATAGGTATTTCTAATGATAAAGATGATGTTATTAATTATGTCTTATCTAAGTTTAGTAAGAAAGAATTAAATGATATTGATACAATGTTTGATACCTTAGTTGATGTTTTAGACGATTATTTTGTAATGGATTTTACCTCTTTAATGAGTAAATATAATAGGAAGGGGTAACTATGAAAGTATTTGATAACTTCTTTGAGAAAATTTATGATAAAGATATCGCTCTTACAGGGATGACTGAAGAGCTTTTTGCCGTTTATGTAAATAAACTTTATGATAGTAAGAAAAATATTTTAATAGTTACTTCTAATCTAGTAGAATCTAATAGTTTATATAGAAGTATTAGTAATTATGTAGATAATGTATATTTGTTTCCAATGGATGACTTTTTAACTAGTGAAGCGATGGCTATTAGTCCTGATTTAATGGTTACTAGACTTGAGACATTAAAAGAAGTAAGTAGTGGTAAGCCTTCGATAGTTATTACTAACTTAATGGGATATTTAAGATATTTACCGTTGAAAAAAGAATATTTAAAGAGTACTTTATCTTTAAAAGTAAATGATGAGATTAGTCCTAAAGAACTAGTTGAAAAACTTACTAATATAGGGTATGAGAGAACTACTTTAGTTACTAAGACTGGTGAAATTGGTGTTAGAGGGTTTGTTATAGATATTTTTCCATTAGGTGAATCTAATCCTATAAGATTAGAGTTTTTTGGCGATACAATAGACTCTATTAGATACTTTGATGGTAAGAGTCAAAAGTCTTTGAGTGAAATAAATAGTGTAGATATATATCCTTATACAGAAATATTTTCTAATGATACCTTTATAGATGAAGAAAAGAGAAGTACTAAATATTTAAGTGAATATGGTGATATGACTAATATTGGTGGTTATTTAGATAATCATATTACTATTTATAAAGATAAGAGTTCAATGTTAATAAATTATAAACAAATATGTACTGATATGTTAGAGTATAGGGAAGAGAAAGATATAGACTTTAAAGGTAGTTATATGTTTGACTTTGATGATATCTATGAAAATAATGCTCTACATTATTTAACTGTAGATAATTTAGATAAGTCTTTAAAGGTTATTAATTTTAATAGTAAGGAACTGCCTTTATTTAATGATGATATAGAAGGTATTACTAAGTATATTAGAGAAAAGTTATATGCTAATTATACTGTTATTGTTTGTTTAAAAGATTATCAGTTACATAGTTTTAGAAGTAAGATATCTTTACCTGTAATGGATACAACTATGGATGAAATTTATCCTAATAAGCTTAATTTAGTTTCATTTGGATTAGATAGTGGTTTTCAATATAAAAATTATATCTTTTTAACGGGTAGAGAGTTATTTAAAAATAATGAGAAGATTAAGAGATATAAGACTAAGTTTAAGTATAATACAAAGATAACTGATTTAAATAAATTAGAAGTAGGAGACTATGTTGTTCATCAAGTTCATGGTATTGGTATTTATAATGGGTTAAAGACTTTAGAACAACAGGGTGTTTTGAAAGATTATATAGAAGTTTTATATCAGGGTAATGATAAGCTTTATATTCCAGTTGAGAAGATTGATATGCTTTATAAATATACTGGTAAAGAGGGTGTTCGTCCTACTATTTATAAACTTGGTGGTAAAGAGTGGGAGAAAGTAAAAACACGTGTTAAAAGTAAAGTCCAAGATATGGCTAATGACTTGTTAAGAGTGCAAGCGGAAAGAGAAAGACAAAAGGGTTTTGCTTTTTCGTCTGATAATGAACTACAAAAAGAGTTTGAAGATGCTTTTCCTTATGTGGCAACGAACGACCAGTTACTTGCTACTAAACAGATAAAAGAAGATATGGAGAAAGTTTCTCCTATGGATAGATTATTAGTAGGCGATGTTGGCTTTGGTAAGACAGAAGTTGCTTTTAGGGCAGCCTTTAAAGCGATTATGGATAATAAGCAAGTATTACTTTTATGTCCAACAACTATTCTTTCTAGTCAACATTATAAGAATGCTCTTGAGAGATTTAAAGATTTTCCTGTTAATATTGGTCTTTTAAATAGATTTACTAGTACAAGGGAACGTAATAGAATATTAGAAGAGTTAAGAGAAGGAACAATAGATTTTGTTATTGGTACGCATAGAATACTTAGTGATGATATTAAACCTAAAGATTTGGGGTTATTAATTATTGATGAGGAGCAGAGATTTGGAGTTAAACATAAAGAAAAGTTAAAACAATATAAGAGTACTGTTGATGTTTTAACTTTAACGGCTACACCTATTCCAAGAACTTTACAAATGTCTATTGCAGGTATTAGAAGTTTATCTTTAATAGAGACTCCACCACGTGATAGATATCCTATACAGACTTATGTTATTGGTTATAATAAACAACTTGTTAAAGAAGCGATTATGAAAGAGATGTCTCGTGATGGACAGGTATTTCTATTATTTAATAATGTAGAAAATATAGAACAAGAAGTAATGGAGATAGAGAATCTTGTTCCTAGTGCTAGAGTTATTTATGCTCATGGTAGGATGGATAAGACTAAAATCGAAGATGTAATGCAACAATTTATTGACCATGAGGCAGATGTTTTAGTGTGTACGACCATAATAGAGACTGGTATTGATATTCCTAACGTTAATACTTTAATTATTTTAGATGCTGATAGATTTGGCCTTGCTCAGTTATATCAAATTAGAGGTAGAGTTGGTCGTAGTAATAAAATAGCTTACTGTTACTTAATGTATCAAGAACATAAAGTATTAACTGAGACTGCAGAAAAACGTTTGAAAGTTATTAAAGAGTTTACAGAGTTAGGTAGTGGCTTTTCTATTGCAACTCGTGACTTATCTATTAGAGGAGCAGGAGATATTTTAGGTAGTAAACAAGCTGGTTTTATTGATAGTGTTGGTATTGACCTTTATTTAAAGATGCTTAATGAAGAGGTAGAACGTCTTAAAGGCAATGTAGTGGAAGAAGAACAAGAGGAAGAATCTAATAAAACATTACTTAATGTATCTACTCATATTAGTGATGATTATGTAACTGATGATGACTTGAAGATTATGATTCATAGAATGATTAATGAGATAGATAGTAAAGAAAAACTTCAAGAAGTTAGAAGTGATTTAGAGGATAGATTTGGTAAACTTAATGAAGATATTATTATCTATATGTATGAAGA
>CAMMMG010000061.1 GCA_946497925.1 uncultured Mycoplasmatota bacterium | reverse complement strand
CAACAAGTTTAAATGTAATATTTACAACTTTCTATAACTTATATCAAGTTAAAACTAGTCTTAAAAAATAAAATCACTTCGCAAAATCGAAAAAAATTGCTTTTTGCGAAGTGAAAGGCTTATGTAGGAAGAATGGAGTTTTTTATTTTATTCTTTTTTCTAACTTTTTCCCCTCTTTATAATTAGCATAAATAAATCTTGCCATTAAGACTCCATAAATTAGACTTGTCGCATAAAATTCTTCTTTATTATTAAGAGAAATATTATTCTCTACTATACTTACATTATATAACGTATTAACTGTATAGGCTCCACTTATTAGCCCTAAAACTGTACTATTGAACTTTATATTATTAACTATGCTTTTAATTTTTTTCATTTTTTCACCTTTTACTATGATATAATATATGCCAAAGAGGTGGTGGTTTTGCAAAAAGTAAAGATTCTAATCGTAGATGATGAGAAGAATATTAGAGAAGTTATTAAAGAATACTCTATTTTAGAAGGGTATGAAATTAAGGAAGCAGATTCTGGTGTTAAAGCTTTAGAACTATTAAATAGTGAAAAGTTTGATTTAATGATTTTAGATATTATGATGCCTATTATGGATGGATTTACTCTACTTAATAGTATTCCTAAAGAAAAAAGAATACCTACTATAATATTATCGGCAAGAGATGATGAAATCGATAAATTAGAAGGCTTTGATAGAGGTATAGATGATTATTTATGTAAACCTTTCTCTCCACGTGAATTAATGGCTAGAGTAAAAGCTATATTAAAGAGGACTAAAGGAAATGTTGATAGTTATTCTTATGATAAGTTAGTTGTTAATTTCTTAGAACATACTTTAAAAATAGATGATAAAGAGATTAATATTACTCCTAAAGAGTTTGAAATACTAAAGTACTTTATTCATAATAAAAGAATAGCTATTTCAAGAGAACAACTTTTAAATAAAATATGGGGTTATGACTTCTATGGAGATGATAGAACTGTTGATACTCATATAAAGATGCTTAGAAATAATTTAGGTAGATATAGAGATTTAATTGTTACAGTTAGAGGTATAGGATATAAATTTGATGATGAAAAATAAACTTGCTACTAAAATATTTATGTACTTGGCTATATTTTCTCTATTTATTTTAATATTTCTTTTCTTTTTCCAAGTTATATTTATAGATACTTTCTATGAATGGACTAAGACTAGAACTATTAAAAATCTATCTAAAGATATTTTAATTACTGAGAAAGATACTTCTTTATATGATAAACTTGATAGAGTTTCTTATAAAGAGAATGTTTGTATTGAATTAACTAATAGTAATGGAGATAATCTATATTCTAGTTATGGGAATAATTGTAGATTAAGAAGTAAAACTATTAAAAAAAAATTTATTCTTAGTAATAAAGAAACTAATACTTATAATTTAGTTAATAATTTTACGAAAGAAAAAAGTATAATGAGTGCCACTAAATTAAGTAATAATCTATATATATTTATATCTACTTCTCTAATACCACTTGACTCTACTATAAATATTATTGAACAACAGCTAATTGTTGTTAGTATTGTTGTCTTGTTTCTTAGTATAGTAGTTGCTTATTTCATCTCTAAAAGATTATCTCTTCCTATTATAAAAATATCTAAAGCTGCTAAATTAATCTCTAAAGGTAAACTTAAGACTAAATTTGAAACGACAAGTGATATTAAAGAACTTGTAGATTTAACTAATGCTTTAAATGATATGAAAGATGAACTTTCTAAGACTGAAGAATTACAAAAAGATTTGATGGCTAATGTCTCTCATGATTTGAAAACACCTCTTACAATGATTAAAGCTTATGCTGAGTTAATTTTAGATATTAATATTAATGATAAAGAGAAGTGTAAAAATAATTTAACTATTATTATTGAAGAAGTTAATCGTCTTAATACTTTAGTTAATGATATACTTGCTTTAACTAAAGTAGAAAATGATTTAGATAAACTTGATATTAGTAGTTTTGATTTAATTAAGTTAATAGAAAAAATTGTAAAACAGCATAATATCTATGTTATTAAAGATGGGTTTAATATAGAGTTTATTCATGATGATATAAAAGAGTTAGTGATTGATGTAGATAAAAAGAAGATAGAACAAGTAATATATAATCTACTTAATAATGCTTTAAACTATACTGGAGAAGATAAGAAAGTTATTATTAAAGTAGAAGAAAATGATAAAGACTATACTATTATGGTAATAGATAGTGGTAAAGGTATTGATAAGAAAGAAATAGACCATATCTTTGATAGATATTATCGTAGTAAGAAAAATCATAAAAGATATGTTTATGGTACTGGTTTAGGTCTATCTATTGTTAAAAATATCTTACTTTTACATAATTTTGATTATGGAGTAACTTCTAAAAAGAATAAAGGAACAACATTTTATTTCAAAATAAAGAAAGATTCTTAGTCTTTCTTTTTTAGTATTCTAATATATTTATCTCCATATTTTTTAGTCTTAACTTCTTCATAATAATCACTAAAGTCTAACTTATCTAAATCATCACTTTCTAAGACTACTATTCCCTTTAATAGATTTAACTCACTTATTTTCTTTAAAGACTTACTTAGATAATCAGTCTTATAAGGAGGATCTAAGAAAATAATATCAAACTTTTTAGGATAAAGTTTATCTAATGCTTTTAAATAGTCCATATTTAGTACTGTTGCATTAATATTAGAGTCTAGCATATTTAAATTACTTTTAATAGTTTTACAAGCCATGTATTCTTTATCTACAAATATTACTTCCCTTGCTCCCATACTTAATGCTTCTATTCCAAGATTACCACTTCCTGCGAATAGGTCTAGACAAACACTATTATCAAGTTTTTCATTAATAGTTGCAAATAAAGATTCTTTAACTCTATCCATTGTAGGTCTTGTTCCTTTTAGGGTATAACCTTTTAAGACTCTACCTTTGTATTTACCACTAATTATTCTCATTAATATCACTACTTTCTTTAAATATCTTATTTAATTTCATTATTAAGAGATTAGTTTCATTCTCTAATCTTTTATATCTTGTAAAGTTCTCATTATTATAAATTTCTTTTTTGATAGTTTCATCCCCTGTTTCTTTATATTTATTAATTAACTTAATCAATTCTTTATCATTATATATATCTTTTAAAGATTCTTTTATATCAAAACTTAACTTAGAATTCTTTATATCAGAAAGTAATTCTTGATATATTAAATTATAATCCATATTCTTCCCTCTTTCTTTATTAATATATCACATTTTACTTGGCATTTTCTACAATAAAATATATAATAAAGTTACTTGGGGGAATTATGTATGATCGGCTTAATAGATAATAGTAACAATAGTAGATTAATTAGTGATAATAGACACAATAGACGTTTTAGTGAAGAGGACCTTTATTTATTAGATGATTTAATTACTTTTAATTGTAAGTATGGAGAAGTCTTCTTTAATGAAAATAGAGATACTGAGATACTTAAAATGATTGATAATATTATAGATGAAAAGTTAAAGATTGTTAGCCCAGATTTATCTTTTAAATTTCTTAATAAGATTTGGTGCTTATCAAGTGAACCTGAAGCTTCTCTTGATAGTAAAATATTAAATGATTTTGAATGTGATTTGGCAGTTAATAGATTATCTATCTTACTTCTTGATAGAGCGACTGATGATGATAATTTCTTCTATAATTACATTTCAAGTAGTAGTGGTCTAATAAGTTATTTTAAGTTTAATTATTATAGATTTTTTGATTCTAGAGGACCTAAAGCTAATAAGATGTTAATGCTAGACCATATAGAACTATTTTTAGGATTATTAAATGGCTCTAATGATATTAGTGATGAGAAGAAAAAGGAAATTATTGATACTTATTTATTCTTATATAGAGATATTTATTATGAGTCTTTAAATAAAAATATAAATCAAAACAGTGGTATTACTTTAGCACAAAGATATAGTGGTTATGAAAGATTCATTATTAATGAATACACAAAAATTAGAGAAACCAACTTATCTATAAAATTTATAGAAATAGCAGAGAATATGTTAAGTGATGATAATAATATAGAATATTTAAGAATAGGTAAAATATATTTAGATAGTATACTTATGTTATTAAAAGACTTTGAAGTTGATAGAGTTTTAAGTGAATATCAAGATTATGAAAATGAAATTGATTTAAGAGAATGTCCAAAGGCTTTATCTTATGTAAAGAAAAGTATTGAAGAAAGAGATGATAAAACAAAAAGAAATAGTTAAAACTATCTCATGACTTCTAGAAAAGATTTTATTAAATTTAAACTATTAGAAATATTTTCTATTTTATCGCTTGGTCTTAAGCGATATTTTTCTTTCATTTCTTCTTCTAGTCTTCTTAGAAATATAGGACTTCTATTAAGATATTTATACCAATATGAATTTTCTCTTAA
>CAMMMG010000060.1 GCA_946497925.1 uncultured Mycoplasmatota bacterium | reverse complement strand
TTAAGAGTGCAACTATAGTAGTTTTAGTTTTAATTATAGTATTTGGGGCTAGTTATTTTATGTCAGAATTACAAGAGTGTGATAATGGAGGAAATACTACTACTACTACAAGTTCTGCTAATAATAGTAGTTCTAATGATAGTAGTGATATTTCAGAAGATGAACAAGGTGATTTAAATGAAATTGGTATTGATGAATATTTAGATTTATTAAAAGGTGATGAAGCATCTATAATTTATGTTGCTAGACCTACATGCCATTATTGTCAAGAAATGGAACCTATTGTTAAAAATATAGTTTATGAGTATGGTGTTACTGTTAACTATTTAAATACTGATGAGTTAGATGATGAGGGACAAGCCGAATTTATAAAATCTGATGATTACTTTGAAGAAAAAGGTGGCTATGGTACACCAATGTTGATAATAGTTAAAGATGATGAGTTTGTTGATGTTTTAGAAGGATTGACTGACAAAGATACAGTAGTTAAGTTCTTTAAAGATAATGGACTTATTAATGAATAGAGGTATTTATGGATAATGAAGAGATTTTAAAAAGTCAACTTGCTAGTTTTAAAAGTAAATATCCTTTAACTATTGGATGGAGACTTAAAAATCACTCTAGGGTATTACTTGAACATTTACATGATGATGAAGTAATTAGATATGCTTTCTATGCTCAGAAAAATAAGAATTCTTTAGATGTAACTAGTAGTGGTATAATTGCAGTTACTAATAAAAGATTAGTGATTGCAAGAGATAGAGTTGTATTTGGTTATTTCTTTGATAGTATTACTGCTGATATGTTTAATGATTTAAAGCTTAGAAGTGGTATTATTTGGGGTAAGGTTATAATAGATACAGTTAGTGAACTTGTAATTTTATCTAATATAAGTAAGAGTGCTTTACCTGAGATTGAAGAAGAAATAACTAGTGCAATGTTAGAATTAAAAGATGAGAATTAGTTCTTGTCTTTTTATTTTTCTTGACATGGGAGTAGAACACGGGTGTATTATTGCTGTAGGAGGAATGATTTATGGAAAAGATTTTATTTATTAATAGTAGTCCTAATAGGGATGGTAATACTTATAGAATAGGAAAAGAGTTATTAAAAGATAAAGAGCATGATGTTTTACAGATGGCAGATTATAGAATATCTCAGTATGGACAAGTGTTTGATGATGATGAGATGAAAGAGGTATTAAAAGAAATGGATAAATATGATATTCTAGTAATAGGTAGTCCTGTATATTGGTATACAGTTGGTGGTATGTTAAAGACTTTTATAGATAGACTTTATATGTTACCTGAGGCAGAAGCTTTAAGAGGGAAAAAATTATATTTATTCGCTCAAGGATCTCTTCCATCTTCTGATACAGTTAAGTCTATAGAGTTTTTATCTAATAGATTAAGTTATTTAATGGGAATGGAGTTGAAGGGTGTTGTTACTGATAGTTCAGATGGTAGAGAAATATTAAGTAAAATGAAAATATAATTTTAGGAAGTGTTGTATGAAGGAAGAAGATTTAGTAATTATTTATTCTAAAGATAATGAAGCGATAGAAAAAGATTATAGTAAATGTATTTCTTGTGGATATTGTGTTAAGACTTGTCGTGATGAAGTTACTGTGGCAAGGATGTATGAGATAGATAAAAGTAGGAAGCCTATTTGTATAAACTGTGGGCAGTGTGTTAATATGTGTCCTACAGAAAGTATTCATGAGAAGTTTGATTATTTAAGACTTAAGAGGTTATTAAAAGATGAAAGTATTGTAAAGACTGTTAGTGTTGCTCCTGCTGTTAGAGTAGCGATAGGTGAAGAGTTTGGGGGAGACTTAGGAGAGAACTTGGAAGGAAGAGTTGTAACAGCCTTAAGAAAAATAGGCTTTAATTATGTTTTTGATGTTACTTTTGGGGCTGATTTAACGATTATGGAAGAGGCGATGGAGTTAGTTAATCGTATTAAAAATAAAGGAACTCTACCTATGTTTACATCATGTTGTCCTGCTTGGGTAAAGTATGCAGAAATCTTTTATCCAGAGTTTATACCTAATCTATCTAGTTGTAAGAGTCCTATTACAATGCAGTCTACAATTATTAAGACTTACTTTGCAGGTGAGAAAAAAATTAAACCTAAGTATATATTAAATGTTGTTATCGCTCCTTGTACGGCTAAGAAAAGTGAGATTAAAAGAGATGAAGTGAATAGATCAGGGGTTTCTGATACTGATTTTGTTTTAACTACTAGAGAGTTAGTTTTACTTTTAAAAGAAGAAGGTATTGATTTAGATAGTTTAGAAGAAGGTACTTTTGATTCTCCTTTAGGAAAAGGTAGTAGTGCAGGTCTTATTTTTGGAAACAGTGGAGGAGTGTTGGAGGCTGCTCTTAGAACTGCTTATTATTACTTAACAGGAGAAAATCTTAGTAAAGAAAAGTTAGTGTTTAATGAAGTTAGAGGAATGGAAGGTATTAAAGAAGCTTCTGTTTTAATAGATGATTTAGAGATTAAAGTTGCCGTTCTTAACGGCATGAAAAATGCTAAAATATTATTAGATAAAATAAGAAGTGGAGAAGTTACTTATCATTTTGTTGAGGTTATGAACTGTTTAGGTGGTTGTATTGCCGGAGGAGGACAACCTAAGAGTACTTTACTTAATCTTAATAAGACTAAACTTGCTAGAATGAATGGTATTTATAAGGAAGATGAAAAGGCAAAAGTAAGATTTTGTCATGAAAATCCTGAGATAAAAGAAATTTATAAAGACTTTTTAGAATATCCTAATAGTCCAAAAGCAGAAGAGTTGCTTCATACTACTTATCAGGATAAATCTTATTTGTTGGGAGGTAAGATGAATGAGTGAAGAAGATATAAGATTAAAAACTTTAGAATGTCTTTCTTGTGTTACTAAGCCTTGTCAAGTAGGATGTCCATTAAATAATGATACAACTGGTTTTATAAAATTAGCGAGGGAAGGTAAGTATAAAGAAGCATATGATTTATTATTAGAGACAACAGTATTACCTTCTGTTTGTGGAAGAATTTGTCCTCATGAGAAGCAGTGTCAAGGAATGTGTGTAAAGAAAGTATCTTTTGAATCTGTTAAAATTGGAGATATAGAAGCTTTTATTGGTGATATGGCTTTAGAAAATAACTGGACTATTAGTAGTTTACCTCTAAAGAATAAGAAAGTAGCGGTTGTAGGAGGAGGTCCATCTGGATTAACCTGTGCAGCTTTTCTAAGAAGAAATGGAGTAGATGTTACTATTTACGAAAGATATAATTACTTAGGTGGTCTTTTATATTATGGAATACCCGATTTTAGGTTAGATAAAACTTTGCTAAGAAAAGTAATTGATAAGATTTTAGAGTTAGGTATAAATGTTAAACTTAATCAAAGTATTGGGAAAGACTTTAGTTTAGAAGACTTAGAGAAAGAATATGATGCGGTGTTTTTAGGATTTGGAGCGAATCTTTCTAGTAAGATGAATATACCTGGAGAAGATTTAAAGGGTGTATATGGGGGTAATGAGTTGTTAGAGTCTAATAATCATCCTGATTATACTGGTAAAACGGTAGTAATCAGTGGTGGCGGTAATGTTGCAATGGATGTTTCACGGACTATAAAAAGAAAAGGTGCTAAAAAGGTCTATGTTATTTATAGAAGAAGTGAGAAGGAGGCTCTTGCAGAAGCGAAAGAGATAAGGGAAGCTAAGATTGAAGGAGTAGAGTTCTTATTTCAAAATAATATTCTTGGTATTTATGGTGAAGATAAAGTAGAAAAAATTGAAGTTATTAAGACAGAACTTATAAAAAAAGAAGATGATGATAGATTATCTCCTGTTAATATAGAAGGATCTAACTATTATCTTTCTTGTGATTATGTAGTTATGGCTATAGGAAGTCATCCTGAGGAATCTATTGTTAATAATTTAGGACTAGAACTTGATAAAAGAGGAAGAATATTAATAGATAAAGATGGACATACTTCAAAAGAAAAAGTCTTTGCAGGAGGAGATGTTGCAGGAACTACTTCAACAGTTGCCTTTGCATCTCGTGCAGGACGTGATGCAGCTTATGCAATTATGAAATATTTAAATATAAATAATTAAAAAGATGACTATATTTCGTCATCTTTTTAATTTGTTAAGTTACTATAATATTTAGTATTACCACTTAAAACATCATTATAAAAATTTTGGTTCCAGTGGATATAATTAATACTATCTTGTATTTTGTTTATCTTGTATTCTAATTCCTTTAACTTGTTATTAAGTATCTCTTGTCTTTCAGGAATAGAAGATTTTCCTTTTAAACAAAGGGCTAAGTACTCTTTCATTTCTACGATACTCATACCACAACTTTTAAGACAAGATAGACTCTTAATCCAAGCGATATCTTTATCATTAAAAACACGATAGTTATTTTTATCTCTTTTGACATTAGGGATTAATCCTTCATTACAGTAAAATTTTAACGTATCATAAGTTAATCCTGTTT
>CAMMMG010000059.1 GCA_946497925.1 uncultured Mycoplasmatota bacterium | reverse complement strand
AAAATATTTACTAAATATTTTAAAGTAGAAGAAGGAGTTAAATTTACTGAATTAGTAGATAAGTTGTCATTTATCCCTGAAGTTTGGAATGAACTACATAATTTGTGTGAAAATAATATTGAAAATTTTGATGAATATAGCGTTATAGAAGATATTAAGTTATTAAATCATAATGATAAGAATTACTTAATTTTAAAATTACCTATCTATAGATATATAATTATTGATATAGAAAGGAAAGAAAATATAACAGAAGAACAGTTTGAAAATAACTTTGATGAAGACTTCTTAGTAAGTAATTTTAATGTTAGGAAAATGGTAGATTATGACTTTTTGGAATTATATGATATTAAAAAATATGATGGCAATATAGAAGAACTACTTGATTTTTATATGGAAAATGAACAAGCATTAAATTTATCTAAAAAAATAGATTATATATCAAAAGTAGATAATGCTTGGATTTATTTTCATATTGATTTTGTAAATGAAAAAGGACAATTTGGTTTTGATGCAAAAGATCAATTTTCGTATGAACACTTAGATTTAAGATGTGATTTCAGAGCATCTAAAATGCAAAATGCAAAAAATAAAGTAGACATAGAAAAAATGAAAGAAATGTTTCAAAAAATTAAAGAGATAAAAATTCCTCAAGAAGTTATTCCAACTGATTTATATAAAGAATATTTAATTAAGTGTAATGAAGAAGAAAAGAATAAAATCTATACTAAAGTTTAACCACTGACATACTAGTATACTTGTTTTCTAAAGAATATTGTGATATTATAGATACCAACTTAAGGGGGATTTATAATGAGTATATATGAGGTAAAAAAATTAAATGCTCAAGAAAATGATAAGATTGTATACTATGATTATTTAATGTATAAAAGAGGAGCAGGTTGGTGGACTGGTTTAATAAATGATGATTGGCATAGACCTTATGAAATACAAAGAGCTAAATATAATGCTAGTTTTCTTAATAATTTACCGGATTACTATTTCTTAGGTATTCCGATTAAAGAATTATTAAAATCAGAAATGTCAAAAGGAAGATGTCATGCTTGTGCTATAGCCTTAAGCCTCTGTTTTAAAGAATTTGAGATTTATACTTGTAATTTGAGAAATTATACTGCACATTATAATGAAAAAAGTTCTAATAAAATAGATGAATATGAACATACTTTTTTAGTTATTAATAATGATGATATTAAAACAGTAATTGATACTAGTTTTGGTTTTATAACAGATATTAATACATATGATGATATTTTTTCTATTGATGATGTTAGAATAATATCATCTGATACAATAAAAAATACAGACATATATAAATTTATTGAAGAAAGAAAAAATATTGAAGGACCAACACCAGAAAGTGAAGCTAGAGATGATAAAGAATATCAAAAATATAGTGAAGAAGTCCATAAATATATGAATATGTGTAAAAGTTACAAGAATAATCAAGATGAGCATTTACAAGACTTCTTTAATAGATGCTTATACAGAACATCAAATAGTTCTTGTATATGGAAGTGGAGATGTACTTTAGAATTTAAATATGGAAACTCTGGGTTTATCTATCCAACTAATGACATGTTTTCTCTAAGAGATGATGAATTTGATGAAAATTTATATAGTCCATATGAAGAAACAATAAAAGAAAATAATAGAGTTTTAGAAAGCTATCATAAACCTAAAGAAGAAACTAAGACTAATTTTATTAAAAGTAAAATATTAAGACTAGCTAGCAAGATTGTTAATAATAAAAATTAATGTAAGTATAAGTTTTATATAAAAATAGAAAGGTTAACCTTATGGAAGAGAAGTTTAAAAAGTTATATAAAGAGTATGATAAACTACAAAAGAAGTATGGTGATAAAACCTTAGATTCTATCTATAATGGAGGAGAATCTAATAATCCAGATATATTATTTGTTTTTATGAATCCAACAGGAAGAAACATTGCTAGTCCTAAAACATGGAAAGGCTTAAAGGCTCCATGGCTTGGTACTAAGAACATTTGGAAGCTATTTACTGCTATTAATCTTTTTGATAAAAGTCTTTTAGATGAAGTAAATGAAAAGAAACCTAAAGACTGGGACTATAACTTTGCCAATAAAGTATATGATGAGGTTAAAAGAAATAACTACTTCATAACAAACCTAGGTAAATGCACACAAATGGATGCAAGACCCCTAAAAGATGAAGTCTTAAGAAGTTATCTTGGACTTTTAGAACAAGAAATAGATATCGTTAAACCTAAAATAATAATTACTTTTGGTAATCAAGTCTCATCAATTATTTTAAATAAGAAAATATCAGTTGGAGAATGTAGAAAACAATACTTTGAAAAAGAAATAGGTAGTAATACTTATAAAGTATTTCCAGTCTATTATCCAGTTGGTAATGGGACATTTAATATTGATAAAGCAATAGAAGATTTAAAATATATTATAGATAATTATGTTAAAGATACTGTTAAAACAAAATAGTATCTTTTTATATTGACAAACATATAATAACTGTATATACTGTATATATACAAAGAGGTGATTAAATGCAGATAATTATCAGTAATAGCAGTGATATACCAATCTACCAACAGATAGTTGATAATATTAAAAGAGAAATACTTAATGGTAATTTAGTGGGAGGAGAGGCCTTACCTTCTATTAGAACACTTGCTAAAGACCTAAGAATCAGTAATATTACCACCAAAAGAGCCTATGAAGAATTAGAAAAAGATGGTTTTATTGAAGCAGTCGCTACTAAGGGCTACTTTGTAAAAAATAAAAGTGAGAACTATTTAAAAGAAGAAATATTAAAGAAAATAGAAGAAAACTTAGAAGAAGCTTTAACTATCGCTGATACTTATCATATTAGTTATGATGAAGTACTAGAGATACTTAATGCTTTGAAGGAGGATAATAATGGATAATATAATTAAAGTTAATAATTTAACTAAAACCTATGATAACTTTAAACTAGATAATATTACTCTTGAAATAAAAAAAGGAAGTATCATTGGTCTAATAGGAGAAAATGGAGCAGGGAAGACAACACTAATTAAACTATTATTAGGTTTAATTAAAAAAGATAAAGGAGATATCTTACTATTTAATAAAACATTAAATAGTAAAGTAAAAGAAGATATTGGTGTAGTCTTAGACGATTCATTCTTTCCAGAAGTTATTAAAGTAAAAGATGTTAACTCTGTTATGAAAAATATCTATAAATCTTGGGATGAAAAATTGTTTTTTAAATACCTAAAAGATTTTTCTTTAAATGAAAATATGCTAATAAAAAACTTATCTAAAGGAATGAAGAAAAAACTTGAAATAATAACTGCACTTGCTCATCATCCTAAACTCTTAATATTAGATGAACCAACTAGTGGATTAGATCCTATTGTTAGAAAAGAAATATTAGATATCTTTCTAGACTTTATCGAAAATGGAGAGAACAGTATTTTATTCTCATCACATATAACTAGTGATATTGAATCTATCGCTGATTATATAATCTTTATAGATAATGGTAAATTAGTCTTTGATAAAGAAAATGATGATATCTTAGATAATTATGGAATAGTTAAATGTAATGATAGTGACTTTAAGAAGATTTCTAAAGAAGATATAATATCTTATCGTAAAAATAAATATAACTATGAAGTATTAGTTAATGATAGAAAAAAAGTTAAGAAAAATAATTCTAATTTAGTCGTTGATAAAGCAACATTAGAAGATATTATGCTATTAATAGTGAAAGGAGAAAAATAATGAAAGGTTTAATTATTAAAGATTTATGTGTTATAAAAAATCAAATGAAAACATTATTATTAGTATTAGCTTTCTTTGTTATCTTTTCAATTATCAATGAAGATGCAACATTCATTCTTTTCTTAGTACCATTTTATATGATAATGATTCTTATAACTACCTTTAGTTATGATGAGTTTAATAAATGGGAGTGTTACTGCAATAGTCTACCTCTTAGTAGAAAAGAAATTGTTAAAGCTAAGTACTTATTGTTTAATGCTTCATCACTTGTCGTTTTAGTACTAGGAGTACTAGCATCCTTTATCATTCCAAACTTCATAGAAAATACTACCTTTGAATCAATTTATGCAAGTATTATTGGTGTTGCCTTTGGTATATGTTTAGTAATATCTTTATTAGTCCCATTCTATTATAAGTTTGGTTCTCAAAAAGGAAGAATAATGCTATTTCTTACCGTTGCCATACTAGCTTTACTAATAGGTACAATTACTAGCTTAGATGTCTTTAATAATATAGAGTTAATGAATATAATAAATAGTTTAAATAACTTAAGCTTAGGAATGTTTACCTTACTTTTAATAATAGTAACAATTATAATTATGACTATATCATATTACATCTCAGTTAAAATATATAGTAATAAAGAATTATAATAAAAAGGAAGTCTATCACTAGATTTCCTTTATTTTCTAATTGGAGGGCCTAGTCGGATTTGAACCAACGATCAGGGAGTTGCAGTCCCACGCCTTACCACTTGGCTATAGACCCATCTAATACA
>CAMMMG010000058.1 GCA_946497925.1 uncultured Mycoplasmatota bacterium | reverse complement strand
TATTCATCTAACATACCTCCTTACACTTACTCCAATATAATTGTATCACAAATTTTAAAAAAAGAACATTAATTTAACTAACTAACGTCCTTTTCCTATAAACCGTTTTCTCATCTATATCATAATCTTTTTTAATAGCATCAAAACTATTATATTTACTTCCATAAATTTCTTCAACTAACTTAAAAAACAAATCCTTTTCATAATAATCACTAAATAAATTTTTCCCATCTTTAATAAGTCCATACACTTTTATCTTATCAACATTATCCCCACTAATCTTATCTGAGGACCAATCACTAACTCTATATATTTTATAATCCTTATCAGTAACATCCTGATTATATATCAAATATTCTCCACATTTTAATGTAACTTTTTTGGAATTATTTGAAAAAGTAACTTTAGATTCATAAAAATCACAGTACTCATCACCTGAAAAATTATTTTTAACCTTAGTTACTAAATTATTATTAATTAACTCATATAAATATACTACATCTTCACTAGTTTCATTATTATAATTAACAGCATTAATACCTACTGTCTTAGCATTATATTTAAATACCTGAAACTTTTCTTCTTGACTATTATTAATAACAATAAACAAAAATATAGAACTAACTATAAGACAAGTAACTGCTACTGTTAAAAATTCATAACTGCCCTTCCCCAAATTATTAAATCTTACTTTCATAGTTTTTTATCTTTCCTTCTATATTATCATCAACTTTTTTAATAGTATCAACACAAACCTTCAAAGCACTATCATAACTACCTTTATAGAAAAGAGAACTAGCTCTATCAAGGCCACCATTAATATCTTCATGTAAAAATCTATATCTATTTCCGTAGACTATCAAACTCTCTGTTAATTTAGCCTTTTTAATCATATTAAGGGTAGTATTATAAAGTTTCAACACTAAATCTCTTGCTGTATCAACTCTTGTATTAAGTGTTTTAATAACAATAGGCTTACGAGATAACTCTTTAACTACTTCTTCTATCGCTTCATTCGCTTCATTAAGTTCAACAAAGTAATTATCACTAATAATAGGTAATTTAAACTCTCTCATTTTCTCTTTACATTCACTTAATAACTTATCTATTTCAGAAAGTTGTTCTCTAGCTCTCTGCTCATCTTCATACATATTACCAAGGCTCTTTAAAGCAACATCTAAAGTAGATTCCGTCTGTTTAAGTTTTAAAGAAAGTTCATCCACTTCCTTTGTAACTAAAGAAAATGGTGTCGCTCTATTCTTAACTCTATCAACAATATTTTTATATTCATCTTTAATAGAAGTTAAATCTTTATTTACCTCATTAATAATTTTAACATCTTCTTCATTAAGATCATACATATTCTTAATATCATCCAATTGGTCATATATATCAGTAACAACTTTTTCAGTTTTCTTTAATTTCTTAGCAAAATCTTTTATTCCTTCTTCATACACCTTACGAGAAAGTCTCTCTTTTTCAAAATCAACAAAAATACTATCTAAATAATCAAGAATAGTTTTAAGTTCAAACATACAATCTTCAAGATTTAAAACTTTTATCCTATCTAAAATAGTATTAACATTCTTACGAGATTCTTCTAAATTATAATCAAGATTAAGATACTCAATAGGATATCCTTTCTCAGTCATATCTTTACCTATATCTTCAATCTCTTTAATTCTTTTAGGAATTAACTGTTTACACATGAGCATTAAATCAGGAACTTCAGAAACTACTATTTCCATATGCTCTATCATAGTATCTAAGGCTTTTACTATATGTACAACTTCACTGTACATATTATCATCCATAGCCTTCTCAAACTCTAAAAATCTCTTCTCTATATTTTCAAGTTGTAATTCTATCGCTTCAGCCATCTCTTCATAAAGATTCTTATGTTCATTATATTCTTTATTTAAAGCTCTATATTTAGTCTTAAGTTTACTAATAATACTACGATACTTCTCCTCACTTAAAGTAATCTCTTTTATTTGATCAAGTAAATCATCAGCTTGTTCCCTAACTTTATAAACTTCCATTTCACATTTAGCAATTCTAAATTTAGCAGTTTTATATTCTTTCTTATCAATTAAAGTATCTAATTCTATAAGCATATCATCTATTTTAGGAATATCTATATTTTTAATAGTATCAAATCTCTCTTCCCACTTTTGATACTTCTCTTCCATTTTCTCATTTTTAATAATAGGCTCTAACTTAGAAAGTTCTAAAAGTACAGGAGTACTTCCAATTAAGTTTTTTTCACGCTCTAAATTATCATATATACCTTGATAATACCTCTTCTGTCTTCTTTTTAAAATAGTGATAATAAGGATTACTAAAATTAAAACTAAAATAACAGCACTGATTATATATAATAATGTATCTCCCATTACTATCACCTCTACTATAACATCATAACATAAACTAAAGTTTTATGCCACTAAAACTTGACAAAAAGAGAATTTCATAATATGATACCGAAGTTTGACAGTTTGAGTATTTGATAATCTTAAAGCATCCCTTATAGTATAAGGCTTTTTTTATGTCAAGTTTTTTCTATTTTTGTGTTGTCTATCTTTGTATATCGTGTTATAATCATATTAGGATGTGATTATATGTTTCTTAAGCAAAGTAAAAGTCATAATAGAATATATCTTTCTTTTGTCCAAGGTTATAGAGATGAAACTGGTAAAATAAAACACAGAACTATTAAAAAAATAGGTTACCTCGATGAATTGGAAAAACAATTTGATAACCCTATAGAACATTTTAAAAATATTGCCAAAGAAAAAAATAACAATGAAATAACTGAATATACCATTAAAAACCTTAATACAAAAACTATTGATGAAAATGTTAATTCTAAAAACCTTGGTTATATCGTATTAAAGAAAATTTATAAAGAACTACAAATAGACAACTTTCTTAGTAATGAACAAAAGAAATTAAAAATGAAATATGATTTAAATAAAATATTTGAATTACTAATCTTTTCTAGAATATTATTTCCTGCAAGTAAAAATGAAACATTTAATAACAAAGATATCTTCTTCGAAAAATTTGATTTTTCAGTAAAAGACTTATATAGAAGTTTAGACTATTTTAATGGTTTTAAAGATGATATTTTAAAATTAATTTGGGATAATACAAAAGATAAATATAACAGAGATACATCTATTTCTTATTATGATACTACAAATTATTATTTTGAAATTTCTTATAACGATGAAGATTTAATAGATGAAAATGGTACTATTTTAGAAAAAGGTTATAGAAAGAAAGGTCCTTCAAAAGAACACAGAAAAACTCCAATTATAAGTATGGGGCTATTAATGGATAAAATCGGTATTCCTCTTTCTTATGATTTATTTCCAGGTAATGAGTCTGAAAAACTACAAATGAGACCTGCTTTAAAATCTACTAAAGCAAAGTATGGAATTGATAGAACTATAATTGTCGCTGATCGTGGACAAAATACTAGTGATAACTTAGTATTTATTGCCGGTAAAAATGATGATGACCATACTAATCATGATGGTTATGTATACGGTCAAAGTATTATTGGGGCTGATATGGAATTTAAAACATGGGCTATATCACAAGATGGTTTTATTAATGATTACGTTTATGATGAAGATGGAAATTTAGTTACTTATAAAGAAAGAATTGAAGATGAAAACGGGAAACTTCTAAGATATGAAGAAAAGCCTGTTATCTTTAAGCATAAATCTAGAGTATATGCTAAAAAAGTTAAAATTAAAAAAGATAACAAAAGAAAAGTGAACTATACTGTATATCAAAAACAAATGATTTATTATTCTAAACAGTATGCTGATAGACAAAAGCATGAAAGAGAAAATGCTATTAAGAAAGCGAAAGACTTAATTGAAAACCCTGGTAAATATACTCAAGCCACTTCTTATGGTTGTACTAAATATATTAACAACATTAGATTTGATGAAGAAACTGGTGAAATTCCTAAAGGACTTGAACTATCACTTAAAATAGATAAGATTAAAGAAGAAGAAAAATTTGATGGCTATTATTCTATTGTTACAAGTGAAAAAGATTTATCAGATAAGGAGATTAGAGATATTTATAAAGGTTTATGGAAAATAGAAGAATCCTTTAAAATAACTAAATCAAATTTAGAAACTAGACCTGTATATGTTTGGACTAAAGAACATATAGAAGCTCATTTTCTTACTTGTTTTATCTCTCTTGTTATTATTAGATTATTAGAGTATAAAACTAATAGAAAATATTCTACTAGAAAAATGATTGATTCACTTAAAAAATTTAATAGTACTAATATAGAACATGATATATATTTACAAAATTTTAGTAACGATGTTATTAAGAACTTTGAAGAAATATTTGATGTTAATTTATCAAGGAAGTATCTTACTTTATCAGAAATTAAAAAAATTTTAAATTTTTGAAAATCAGCTCGGATATACAACAATTAAAAAATGAGGAAACCTATATAGAATAAGGGATTCCTCATTTTTACTGTCAAAGTCAAGTACTATAACATCATAACATAAACTAAAGTTTTATGCCACTAAAACTTGACAAAAA
>CAMMMG010000057.1 GCA_946497925.1 uncultured Mycoplasmatota bacterium | reverse complement strand
AAAAAGAAAAGACAATCACTTGTCCTCCTTCTTCATCGCTTCATCTATATCACTTTTCTTAAGTTTTAATGTCTCCTGTATTACTCCCGTAGCATTAAAACACATTCCAAGAGTAAAGATATAAGCTAGGATATAAACCCAGATTAATAATACTAAAATATTAGACATTGCCCCATAAAAGACATTATAGTTAGCAAAGTAATCTACATAAAAAGCATATATCTTAGAACTTATTAGCCACATAATAGTAGTAAATAATGCTCCTGGTATTGTACTCCTACTACTTATCTTAGTATCTGGAGCGATTGTATATAGTAGTTTTAAGTTATAATAAATTAAGAATAATGATATTGGAAGCTCTAAAAGTCTATAAGTATTCTCAACTAAACTAGTTAGACTATCACTATGAATAGAATTAGTAATTATCTTTATTAAAACATCTCCAAAAGCTGGAACTAATATTAAGAATAGAAATAGTACTACTAATATCAATGTCATAAGTATAGCCTTACCTCTTCTTTTAAGTTCACTACTATCTTTTACTTTATATATTTCATTAGATGTATTAATTATTGAATATGTTCCATTACTTGCAAGAATAAAGGCAGCGATAAAGAATACTATCATATTAAAATTAAATAAGTCTCCACCATTATTAGCAGGTATTAAATAATTTATAACATCACTTGGTACAACTGACTCTAATATTTCTTTAATACTTGTAGCGGGTAGACCAAATTCACTACCTATCGCTCCTACTAAGGCAATTAAAGGAATTATAGAAATAACAAGAAAAAAAGCAAGTTGACCAGGAAGAATTCTCATTTCTGGTAGTTTTATTATTGAAATAACTTTTCTTAAAAATATTCTCATTTTCTTGCTTTTCTTCATTTCTATCTCCTACTTTAATCCTTGCTTTTTCGTCATCATTTCAAGTGTCGCTTCATTAATTGCATCATCTAATGTCTTAATATCATCTTCTATCATACTATAACCAACACTTGCACCAAAATCATGTGGTAAACTCTTCATTTCTTTTTCTAGTTTTTTAGCATATGTTTCTACTTGTCTTTCACTATAACCTACTAAATATACTAAGAACTCATTACCATCTGTTCTAATTATTTCACTGTTTTCTAGTTGTGTATTAACTAATGTTGAAGCAGCAGTTACTATTAGTTTATCTCCTTCTTCATGTCCATAATTATCATTAACATATTTAACATTATTTAAATCTATTATAACTACAGCTTGTGGATAAACTTTACTATTCTCCCAATCAGGAGCTTTTTTATTTAAATAATTTCTATTCTTTAAAGATGTTAGTAAATCTGTATACTTATGTCTATCTTCCTTCTTAACTTTCTTTACTTTACGTTTATGCTTAAAGTAAAAATAAAGGAAAACCAAAGCAATTAAAGGTACAGAAACTATTACTAATATAATTAAGAATAAGCCCATAAAACTACTTCTTTCAACAATTGATCTACTAATATCTGCAAGACCACTGTTTCTATAGTTATAATATGAATTAGTTGTAATTATATAGTTAAATAAATTATAAAATGAACTATTATTATTCTTGACCATAAACTTGTAATCATTCATCATTGTATCTTGATATAAAACATCATAATCTTTAAAAGTTGTATTTTTATAAAGATTATAAATTTCATTATCAACAACAAGCATTTTATTATTAGCATTCTCTACCAAATCATCATTAGTATCATAAATAGTGATATCACTACGACTATTATTTTCAAAATAATTATATAATGAAGTATCTCCAACCATTGCAATACTCTCATCTTTTAAACTTTCAAATGAGTTAACAACATAATTATCACTTCTTCTACCTAAAACAACATAATCTTCAATGAATGTTGATATTGTAGGTTTATAATCATCATTTTCCTCACTAAAATTATAATAGTCAAAATAAATATCAACATCACCTTTATTAACAGCTTTTCTTAAGGCTTCTTTACTACTATATCTTTTGTAAGTAAAACTTATATCAGTAAGCCTACTCATTCTCTTTAAGTACTCTCCTGCAATACCAGATACAACGCCATCTACTTCAACTTCATAAGGATATTTTTCAACATAACCATAAACATAATTTTTCTTAACTAAATCTGTAGATTCAGCTGAACTAACTTCATTTTCAGTAATATAATAATCAAAATAAACATCATTATATTCATTAACAAAATTATCAGTTTTCCACTTTTCAAAATACTTCTTTATAATAGTATTAAGTTTAATATTATCTTTACTATCACTTAAAGAAAGTACTATCTTTTTAGACATTTCTGTAAAATAATAGTTTATAAAATAAGTATTGTTTTCAATAGTTTTATCTAAATACATAATATTAGGTATTATAATCATACCAACTTCATTATTATCTAAAGCTTGAAATAACTCATCTATCGTATCATATGATTTGAAAGCAAGACCAACTCCAGATTTTAAATAATAACTAATCTCTGCAGCATCATCTTTAAATACTCCAAATGTTATATTAGACATATCAGAAACTCTATTAATTCGCATATATTCTTTACCAATAGCAATATAACCATCTGTTGCAATTAATAAATCATTATTAGAAAGTTCTTCTTCATTATCTAAAACTCTAAAACTATAAGAATCATTATCTTCTAATTCAGCATCTTTAGAATAAGCTATTTTATTGAATTCTAGTCCTACATTATCTTTAAAATCATCTAAAAAGTTAAAGAAAACTCCCTCTCCATTTAAACCATAAAGAGGATAATCATTAATAACGTTTATATCAATCATTTTAGTATCATTTTCTAAAACCCATTTTTTCTCATTAACAGTTAAAGAAGTTTTTGCATCTTCTCTATTATAATAGATAAAAACACCTACAAATACAATTATTACAACTAAAAGAGGAAAAATAATTAATGCTTTTTTCTTCATAATTTCTCCTATCTATCTTTACTCCAAGAAAATTCATCTTTATCTTGATGTTTATAACCTATAATTGGAAATCTAGTATCTTCTTCATTAGATTTTTTTATAAATACTTGAATATCATAATAACCATTTTGATCTTCTTCAAGATTTTCAGTAATAACAGAAGCTAAAGCTTTAGCAGGATCTAATTCTACATCATCATTAACTGTAATAATAACATTTAAAATACGTCCCTTTATATCAGTGTCCACACTTTTAACTTCATCTTTTTCCTCTAATTTAGATACAATATTCTTCTCTTGCTTACTAGTAATTTCTACTTCTTCAATACCATCTAATCTATCACCATATATTGCCCTTCCCTCATCAGGAAAGAAAGTTAATTTAATAGCAAAAACTAAAATTACAAAGACTAAACAGATAATAGAAGTTATTACCGTAAGCTTATTATTCTTAATAAATTTTTTCATATATATCACTTCCTAGTATAACTATTATATAATATTATTCATAAGTTATCAATTACTTATTTAAAGCTTCCCTTAACATATCACTTGCCATCTTAGGATTAACAGCACCCTTAGTTTCTTTCATAACTTGTCCCATCAAATATTTTAAGGCTCTATCATGACCACTTTTATAGTCATTTACACTATCAGGATTATTTTCTATTACTTTAGTAATAATATCTTTTATAAAATTATCATCAGTAATATTTTCAATATTAAATTCTTTCTTTAACTCATCTAATGTCTTATCAGTTTCCATTAAAGAGTCTATTAAATCTTTAACGTTTTTATTAGATAGGTCTCCACTTTCTAAAGCTTCAATAACACTAACTAATTTTTCATATGAAAGATATGTATCAGTTATTACTTTATTATGTTTATTTAAGTATGATGAAATATCTGAAAGTAGTAAGTTTACTGCTGTTACATAGTTAGTCTTATAAGAAAGTAGTCCTAAGAAATAATCATTTAAAGATCTATTATTAATTAGTTTTTCTATTTGTAAAGAGCTAAGTCCTACTTTACTATATTTTTCTCTTAATTCATCAGGTAATAAAGGTAATGTACTTAAAGAATCATTAATAAATTCATCAGTAAGTTCTAAATAAGGAATATCTGGTTCAATAAAATAACGATAGTCATTACCTGTTTCTTTAACTCTCATAAGAATAGTTTTTCCTTGTTTATCATCAAAACGTCTTGTTTCTTCTCTAATAATTTCTCCATTATTTAACATTTCTTCTTGTCTTTTAATCTCATAGTCTATAGCAAGACCTACATTATGAATAGAACTAACATTTTTTACTTCTACTTTTGTACCAAAATTATCATCCTTACTAATAGAAATATTAGGTTCACATCTCATACTACCTTCTTCCATCTTACAGTCACTAATATTAGCATAGAATAATAATTCTTTTAATTTAGTAAGATAAGCCATTGCCTCTTTACCATTTTTTATACAAGGTTTAGTTACTATTTCTATTAAAGGTACCCCTGCTCTATTAAAATCAAGTAAACTAACATTACCACGATGAGCACTCTTACAAGTATCTTCCTCAATATGTAACTCTTCTATTTCTATTTTTTTCTTAACACCATCTACTTCTATTTCAACATAACCATTTCTACCTATAGGTGTTCTATTTTGAGTAATTTGATA
>CAMMMG010000056.1 GCA_946497925.1 uncultured Mycoplasmatota bacterium | reverse complement strand
CTTAAGCATGGCAAAGACTATAAGTATTATTATGGGGATTAATAATAAAGATAGGTAAATTCTATGTCCATTGTTTGCCACTGCTAGTGGATAGAAAAATGGAAAACAAATACTAACACCTGCAAAAATGCTAAAGTATATATTTAATATTAATGATAGTAAGGAGAAGTTTTTATAATAAATGAATAATGCTAGTGGTATAAATATTATTAACCAGATAGGATAATTAGTTATAACTTTGAAAAGGAAAGGATAATCTTCAATATAAGTAAAGTAATAGTAACTTAGGGCGTATGCTAGTAATATTATGATAATGCTTATAACTAAAAGGGGAATTTCTTTCTTAAAGCTAAACTTCTTATTTCTTACATCATCTTTAAAACTTTCATAAGAACTTTTCTTTAAATCTACTTCTTTTATATCTTTATATATTTCTTTATTAATTGTTCCACAATATGAGCAACTAAATAAGTTATCTTTATATTCATTTTTACAATTAGTGCATTTCATAATTATTTAATCAATAAAAACAGCTCCTGCTATAAATCTACCATTTTTATTAATGTCTCCTTTCTTATAAGCTACATGGGAATAGAAATCATTATCTGTTCTTGTATCTTTATCAGAAATTATCATATTTTCTTTTTGTAGACCTTTTGATAATAACTGATTTACAATAGCTTTTCTTAAATCTATATAATAAAAATCTTCTCTTTGTTCAATTGCATTTTTCCAAGCATCTTTATTTGATGCCACTGGTGGATATTTATCATAAACATAACTTTCTTTTGAAATGCATGGGGTAATATATGCTTTTATATATTGTGGTTTAACATTGCTTTCCTTTATTAAGGCATCTACCATTTGTTGAGGCAATAGTCTATTTATATATTCACATCCACAATGAGCAAGTGCTATCATCCAGTTTTCTTCATTTATTTTTGCTAATAAAATTAACATTGGACAATCTGCTACTTTATCCACTACTAAAATGTTTTTTATATTACTATCCATAATTAAGAAATCATCATGAAAATATTTCTCACCTTTTAAATATTTAGTAACATTTTCTTTTGTTAATATTTCATAAGTTCCATCTTGATAATTAAACGTTTCATCTTGTTCTTCATAAATTGTTTTTTGAATCGGTATTAATATATTGACGTTATCTAGATTATACTTTTGTAAAAAGTTCTTCTTATTTAATTCAAACTTGTTTTTTCTTTCTTCTTCTGTTAGATTAGGATAAAATATTTCATCATCCGACATGATACCATCTTCTCTTTTTGAATAAATAATTTTAAGTTCCATAATTTTCTCCTTTGTTTAAGTATACCAATTTTTACTAAAAAGAAAAAGAGGTTTGTTTTCCTCTTCTATTGATTATTACTTGCATCGTTTATTATAGGAGCTAGGTCATAAAGTGTTCCATCTTTAGTTTGGGCAATAATAGTAACACTACTTCCTACGGGATTCCTTATGGCCGTTACCGAATAAAATTTAACTACATCTTTTAAATCTTGTAATGTTCCATATGATGTTAAACCATCTACTTCGCCAGTTGATAGAGCTTTATATACTGGAATATATTCAACAGTACCATCATCCATCAAGAATAAGATAATATCGCCAGACATGTCTTGACCAATACCTCCAATATATATATCTTTAACTCCTTGAGTAAATGTTATGACTTTGTCTTCAACAGTTCCTTCTACTACCCCTGTAGTATCCCAATTTAAACCATAAGTATCAGAAAGAGTCTTTCTATTAAAGCTTAGGGTAGCTATTTTTCTTGTATTATCTAGTCTAACATTGATTGTACCATTATAATTTTGTAGTTCATATAAATCGGCAGTACTATTAACAATCTTACTAGTATCAAAATCTAGAGAATTATCATTTACATCTTCTTCTGTTTCATTGGTTTCTTCATTATTAGTTTCTGTTTTTTCAGGTTCTTCTGCTTGATTAAATGTTAAATAACCTAAACTATATGTTGCAAAGACTACTCCTCCACAGATTATTATTCCTAATAATATTCCTACAAAAACATGTAACCCCGTTTTACTCTTCTTATTCTCCATTACTTTCACCTTCCTTATGATAAGTTTAACACAAAAGTAGATAAAATTGCAAAAAAAAGAAGCTAGTTATTTAACTTCTACTGTAGCACCAGCTTCTTCTAATTTAGCTTTGATTTCATTAGCTTCTTCAACAGAAATGTTTTCTTTAATTGCAGAACCAGCATTATCAACTAAATCTTTAGATTCTTTTAATCCTAATCCTGTAATTTCACGAACTACTTTGATAACTGCAACTTTAGTAGCTCCTGCATCAGTGATTGATACTGTAACTGTAGATGGAGCAGCATCTTCTTGAGCACCAGCAGCTCCTGGAGCAGCAACTGCAACAGCTGATGGATCTACACCAAACTCTTCTTTCATTGCGTCTACTAATTCTTTAATTTCTAAAAGATTCATTTCTTTTAATGAGCTAATAAATTCTTCTTTTGTTAATTTAGCCATGTTTATTTTCCTCCTCTAATATTAATTTTCTTCTTTTTGTTCACTATATAAATTTAAGCAGATAGATAGGTCGCGAACAAGTCCTATCATACCACCTGCAAGCATAGTAAGTAAGCCATCTCTTGATGGAATCTTTGCATATTCTGTAAGTTTAGCTTGATCTGCAACTTCTCCATCAACATAACCAATCTTTAATGTTAAATTCTCATGATCTTTAGCAAAATCTGATAATACTTTGATTGGAGCTATTTGGTCAGTACTATAAGCAAATGCACTTGGTCCTTCTAAAGCTTCTTTAACATCAATGTTTAAATCATTGAATGCTCTAGCCATTAAAGTATTTTTATATACTTTATAAGTAGCACCTGCATCTCTTAGGGCACGTCTTAGCTCTTTAATCTCAGCATCTGTTAGACCACGATAATCAAATAATACGAAAGTCGCACTATTATTAACATTATCTTTGATTTCATCAATAACTTCTTGCTTCTTTGCTAAGATTTTTTGATTAGCCATTTTTCCCTCCTATTTTTTAGTCAGTTTAAATAGTCCCTAGAAAGTTAAAAGTTCTTGAGATTTTCCCCAAGAACTTTTATTTATAGTAATTAGTCCTCGGTAGGATTTACGTTTTTACCTACTGTCTTGGGTACTTGTTAACTGATTTCTTTCTTATTATATTCTATAATCTTCTATTTGTCAAAAGAATTAATTTGAACCTTAATTCCAGGACCCATAGTAGATGAAATAGATATATTTTTAATATAGTCTCCTTTTACTGTAGCAGGTTTAATTTTGATGATTTGGCTAACTACAGCATTTAGGTTTGCTAATAGGTCTTCTTCAGTAAATGATACTTTACCAATGATAGTATGGATATTACCAAAACTATCTGTACGGTATTCAACACGTCCTGCTTTAGCATCTGTTACAGCTTTAGCAACGTCTGTTGTTACAGTTCCTGTTTTAGGGTTAGGCATTAATCCTTTAGGTCCTAAAACACGTCCTAACTTACCTAGTAAAGGCATCATATCTGGAGTTGCAATCATAGTATCAAATTCAAACCAATTTTCATTAGCAATTTTATCTAGATAATCTTGATCTCCAACATAGTCTGCTCCTGCAGCTTCAGCAGCTTTAGCATTATCACCTTTAGCGATAACTAAAACACGATTTGTTTTACCTGTTCCTTTTGGTAGAACAATAGCACCTCTTAGTTGTTGATCAGCTTTTTTAGTATCAAGATTTAAGTTCATTGCAACTTCTACTGAAGAATCAAACTTAGTAATACTAGTTTCTTTAACTAATTTTACAGCTTCTTCTTTAGTATATAGTTTATTCTTTTCTACTTTAGTAGCAGCTTCACTATATTTTCTACTTCTTCTTTTCATTATTTTTCCTCCTTATGTGGTTATTCGGGTAAGCAATTAGTGTTACATCCTCCCACATAGGTATAACCTATATGTTTAATTTTTAATTTTCTTCTTTTGTTTCAACGGCAACACCCATGTTCTTTGCTGTTCCAATTACTGTTTTCTTAGCTGCTTCAATATCATAGCAGTTTAAATCTGGTAATTTAGTTTCAGCTATTTCTGTTACTTGGGCATCTGTTAAGGTTGCAACTGTTTCATTCTTTCCTTTTGTTGATCCTTTATTGATTTTAGCATACTTCTTAATTAAGAATGGAACTGGTGGAGTTTTAATTATAAAGTCAAAGCTTCTATCTTCATAAATAGAAATTTCAACTGGTAAAATATCTCCCATCTTATCCCTAGTTGCATCATTATATTTAGTACAAAATTCCTGTAAATTGATTCCAGCAGGTCCTAAAACTGTTCCAACTGGTGGTGCAGGTGTTGCTTTTCCTGCAGGAATTTGTAATTTTATTTTCTTTACAACTTCTTTTTTGTTTGCCACGAAAAACACATCCTTTCTTACTCGTTTTCGCGAGTGGTTATAATAGCTTTTCAATATCAGGATTGTTTAATCCCAACATTTTGCATTTTATGCACTTTTTGCTTCCCACTAATATTAATCTATATATAAAATTAATATAGCCCCTAAATAATAGCATACTTTTTCTTGTTTGACAAGAGAAAACTATGCTTTTTCTATTTGAGTT
>CAMMMG010000055.1 GCA_946497925.1 uncultured Mycoplasmatota bacterium | reverse complement strand
GTATATCATGCTCATTCAACAGAAGAAGATTATCGTGATGGTTTTATCTTTGGACATTTAACAAGTAAGTTATTTAAGTGGTGGTTAATAAAATGCTATCGCTATGGAGATATTATTGTAACACCTACAGAATATTCTAAAAATATCTTAGAGCATTATAAAGGACTAGAAGATAAGAAAATAGTCGCTATATCTAATGGCTTAGAATTAGATTTCTTTAAGCCTGATAAATCTTATAAAGAAACATTTCGTAAAAGATATGATTATAAGAAAGATGATAAGGTAATAGTAGGTATAGGAATATACAGTAGAAGAAAAGGAATAGTTGACTTTGTAGAACTTGCCAAACGTCTACCTGAATATAAATTTATTTGGTTTGGTTCAAGTCCAATCGCTGCAGCGACTAGTGATGTTAAAAAAGCTTTAAAAGATGCCAAAGACTTACCTAATATTAAGTTTCCAGGTCATGTACCACAAGAAATGATAAGAGAAGCCCTAGGAGGATGTGATTTATATTTATTCCCAACTTTTGAAGAGACTGAAGGTATTCCTATTATTGAAGCCTGTGCCATGGAAACTAATACTATAATAAGAGATATCCCAATATTTAATTATCTAACAGATGGAGTTAATGTTTATAAAGCGAAAGATGTCGATGAATTTGAAAAGAAAATAAAAAAGTTTTTAAATGGCGAGTTAAAAAGTGTAAGTAAAGGAGCTAGAAAGATAGCAGAAGCTTGTGATATAAAGACAGTAGGTAAACAGTTAAAAGAAGTATATGAAGAAGTACTTAAAGGAAAAAACAAATGAAAAAAGTAGTTATTTCTGGAAGTGCTAAACTTCAAGATAGTATAAACTATTGGATAAAATATTTTGAAAATAAAGGCTTTAATATATTAGACTATCCTAGACCAATAGAAAAAGAAAAATTTATGGAACTATATCCTAAAATACATAAAGATTTTTTTGAAAATATAACAGAGACAGATATATTATTTGTTATGAATGAAACTAAAGATGAAATAGAAGGTTATATAGGTGCAGAAACTTTTGCTGAATTAACTTTCGCTTTAATGCAAAATTTAGTTTATAATAAAAATATTCAAATATTAATATTAAGAATGCCAAGTGTTAATGTACAAAGTTATGAAGAAATTAATTTATGGTTAAAGCTTGGATGGATAAAATTATTGGAGGTTTAAAAATGAATTTAAAAAGTAAAATATACGAATATGTACCTTATGATGAAATAGAAGCTAAAGATAAAGAGTATTTCTTAAAATGGATTAATACTTTTGAAGATGTTTTAACTAGAAATAATGAGTTTGGTCATATTACCGCTTCTGCTTTTGTAGTTAATGAAGACAAAACAAAAATGCTAGTGGTATATCATAATATATATGATAATTGGATTTATCCAGGTGGCCACGCTGATGGAGAAGAAGATTTACTATCAGTAGCAGTTCGTGAAGTTCTAGAAGAAACAGGATTAAAAGTAAAAGTACTAGACAATTCTATTTATGCTATTGCAGCTTATCCAACTATTGGTCATATAAAAAGAGGAAAATATGTTTCCGCTCATACTCATCTAGATGTTGTCTTCATCCTAGAAGGAAATGATAAAGAGCCACTAAAAATTAAAGAAGATGAGAATAAGGGAGTCAAATGGATTCCTTTAGAAGAAGCATATGGTAATAATATTGTTGATTTTACAAGACCTACTAATAAAAGAATGATAAAAAAATTAAAATCATAGATAAATGACAAAAATATATTTGAACCAAAAAAAAGAAGACTAGTCTATAGGTCTTCCTTTTTAAATATTATATTCTCTTTCTTTTTCATTACCTATATTTAAAATAATACCAACTAAGATTAAGTAAGATAATAAACTACTACCACCATAACTAATAAAAGGTAAAGTAATTCCTGTAATAGGTAAGAGTCCTACAGTCATTCCAATATTTTGAACTTGTTGAAATACAAGCATACCAATAATACCTGCTAATACAAATTTATCACGTGAAGCTATTTTTTTAGTAGCCATATTAATTAATCTTGTATCAAAGAAAATGATAATTGCAATTAGAACTATCGCTCCTAAAAGTCCAAAGTTAGAAGCATAAACAGCAAAGATAAAGTCAGTACCAGACTCTGGGAAGTATATTGGAGTCTGATTAAATCCATGTCCAAACACTCCTGCAGAACCAATCGCCGCTAGGGCATTTTCAAGTTGTAATCCACTACCATTTTGCCAATCCAAAATCCTATCAAATCTATAATATAAATCAGTACCAAAGATACTTACAAATAAATCTTCATTTAAGAAATAACATCCAAGTACTAATCCAAGTATAACAGCAATAATAATTCCTAAAATAACAAACCATCTAAGCCTAATTCCTGATGTAAACATCATACAGAAATAAATTATAAAATAAATCATAACAGAGCCAGTATCAGGTTCTAAAAATGTTAAAACACTAGGAATTAAAACAATTATTAAAGTCTTTAAAATAAATATAAACTCTTCTTTAATACTAGGATGATCAGTTGTCTCCCTAAAATTAGAAATCATAACAGCAAGTACTAACATAATAAAAATTTTCATAAACTCACTAGGTTGAAAACTACCTATATAAGGAATAACAAACCAACACTTACTATTATTAATCTCAGGAGCAAAGAGTAATAGTGATAGTAATAAGATATTTCCTATAATATAGAAAAGCCAAGCGTTCCTATACAAATAGTCATTCTTAAGTTTAAAAAGTATTACAATTAGAATAACTCCTACTAAATACCATATCGCTTGTTTTAAAGCTAAATTCCCATTATCAGGAGAAAGATAAGTCATCGCACTATATATAGTAGTAATACTTATAATAAAAAACAAAACAATAGGTATAACAATAGTTAAATCAATTTTCTGTCTTCTCTTCAAAACACCACGTCCTTTCATATCAAGTCATTACTATTATATCAAAAAAAAGTACATTTTATTATATAAAATACATAAAATGTAATAGGAGGGAAAACTATGAAACAATTACCACCCATTTTTAAAGTGAGTAATAATATAAGAGATACTAATCAAAAATATTTCTATGATAAAGGAAATAATAAAATAAAATCTACTGAAGTTAAAAAAAATATTGATAATAACTTATCAATAGAAGAAAAAATAAATAAAATTTTTAGAACTAAAGGTTATGCTTTTAATATCCCTGTAGAAATTACTTTCTCTAATAAAACAGTTAATACCTATCTTGCCTTAAAGAAAAATGATTCTATCATAACATTAGATAATGAAGTAATTCCCATATCAACAATTACTAAATTAGAAATAAAAAGCCCATCGGACTAAAGATGGACTTTATTTTTTATACACCACTAACTAAGACATCAGGTAAACATTTAATAGCAGAAACACAATCTAAATTAATAGTAAAGAATGTACTAGTTAAAACATAAGGCTCACTACTACTAGTATCAGGATTTTGTGCTAACACTCTACAAGTACAACAATTACCCTCTAAATTTTCTAGTCTAAAGATAGAAGAAGTTCCATTAACTGAATCAAGAGTATAAGGAAAACTCCAACGACATCCTGTAGTACAGTTATATAAATTTATTGGTCTTGTGTTATAGCACACTAAACTAGGAGTAGGACCTAAATAAGGCTTATCACATCCTAGGACTTCACAAGACTCATCTTTAGAATTTTGTAAGCAAAGAATAGTCTCTAAGATGGAAGTTAAGCAACTTTTATCATCACACATAAATTATCCTCCTTTTATAAATTATCAATAATAATATCATCTAAACAACTAACAACACAGATACAATCTAAATTAATAGTTATAAAATCATTTGTAGATAGGTATGTTCTATTAGAATCACTAGTATCAGGATTAGGTCTTAATACACGACATTTAACACAGCAATCATCAACAGACTCCACTCTAAAAACAGATGAAGTATTAGTATTACCATCTATTGTATAAGTAGTACTGAAGATATTACCAAATCTAGTATAGAAAGTAACTGGTCTTGTATTAAAACAAATAATATTAGGACTACTTCCTAAATAAGGTCTAGTACAAGACTCATCAAAACAATCACTACCTCCGGCATTTCTTTGTAATATATCAATAACCTTTAATAATTTACCTAAACAACAAGTATCTTTCTTTTCTTTCACTGTTTACACCACCTCTTATCTATTATCTAATATAGGTTATGAGACTATTTCTATTTTGTGTAGTTAATAACCTATAACTTCTATTATTAGTTTATGAGACTTACTCTTATAATTTACACTTTTATTTTTAAGATATTAGAATATATGATATACTATCATTGAGGTGAAAATATGAAAACAAGTTTTTTACAAAAAGAATATTTAACTTTGGCACTTATAAAAGCTAAAAATGATTTTTTTAATGAAAATTTTGTTACAACAGCAGAACTTAATCAGTTTATAAGATTTATCCAACAACATTTTATAAATCAGAAATTAGATATAGTAGTCACTTCCAATAATTTGAGTAAAGAAGATTTTAATATAGTTGGTGATATAATAAAACTATCTGATAATTGTGCCTATAATTTAGATAGGATTCCCACGAATATAGCAAGTATTATAACTAATCAAAATTTAATAGCAGAATTTTTTATTAGTTTGGAAAGAGAAAAGTTAAATAAATTAGAAAATATACAAACAGAAAAGCCTAAAAGCTATATAAAGAAAAATTTGAAAGTTATTAATGACACACTTTAGGTACAAGGTAAAATTAAATAGAAAGTTCCCGAATTATTAAAGGAACTTTTTTTAACGAC
>CAMMMG010000054.1 GCA_946497925.1 uncultured Mycoplasmatota bacterium | reverse complement strand
GAGTTACAAGAAAAACCAAGAGAGAGTCCTTTAAAGTTAAGACTTAGAGATCTTGCTAAAGTAATTAGTAGAATTGGTTATATAGGGGCTTTTTTAGTAGCCTTTTCCTATCTTTTTTCTGTTCTTATTATAGATAATAACTTTGATATAAATAGAATATTATTTACTCTTTCTGATACGTCTTTACTTTTTGCATATTTCCTTCAAGCTTTAACACTTGCAGTTACAATAATAGTAGTATCTGTTCCTGAAGGATTACCTATGATGATAACATTAGTATTATCTAGTAATATGAAAAGAATGCTTAAAGATAATGTTTTAGTTAGAAAACTTATGGGAATAGAGACTGCTGGAAGTTTAAATATATTATTTACTGATAAGACTGGTACTCTTACTAAAGGAGAGTTAGAAGTAGTAGGAGTTATGTTTGGAAATTTAGATTATTATAAAGATAAGAGTAGACTTAAGAATAGTATAACTTACTATAATGTTTTGAAAAGGGCAGTTTTATCTAATACTAATTGTGTATATGATAGTGAGAAAAAAATGTGGATTGGAGGGAATGCTACTGATAAGGCAGTTGTCAATTATTTAGGAGAGGATAATTATACTGTAAGAATAGTTAAACAGGTTCCTTTTGATAGTAAGAATAAATATTCTTATACTAAAGTATTAGAAGGTAGTAGAGAGATAACTTATTATAAGGGGGCACCTGAAGTATTGCTTGATAAATGTAAATATTATATTTCATCTAGTGGAAGGAGTGTTCCTTTTGTTAATAAAAATAGAATTGTTAATATAATTGATGAATATGCATCTAAAGGTATTAGAGTCTTAATGCTTGCAATGGATGAAGGTAAGGAATTAACTTTTATATCTTTATTATTTATTAAAGATGAGTTAAGAGAAGAAGTAAAGGATGGAATAGAGTTAGTTAGAAAAGCTGGTATTAAGACTGTTATGATAACTGGTGATAATAAAGTAACTGCTAAGTCTATTGCAAGGGATGCAGGGATTATTAGTAGTGATAGAGATATTATTCTTACTAGTAGTGAATTAAATAGTATGAGTGATGAGAAAGTTAAAGAGATTATTCCTAAGCTTTGTGTTGTGGCAAGGGCTCTTCCTACTGATAAAAGTAGATTAGTTAGGCTTAGTCAAGAATTAGGTCTTGTTGTAGGGATGACAGGAGATGGTGTTAATGATGCTCCTGCTTTGAAAAAGTGTGATGTTGGTTTTGCTATGGGAAGTGGTACTGAAGTTGCTAAGGAAGCAAGTGATATTATTTTACTTGATAATAATTTTAATTCTATAGTAAAAGCAATACTTTATGGTAGAACAATCTTTAAAAGTATTCGTAAATTTATTATCTTTCAATTAACAGTTAATTTCTGTGCTGTTTTCTTATCAATAGTAGGACCATTTATTGGGGTTGCTAATCCTGTAACTGTTATTCAAATGCTTTGGGTTAATATGGTTATGGATACTCTTGCAGGGATTGCATTTTCTTATGAAGCACCTCTTTTAGAATATATGGAAGAACCTCCTAAAAAACGCGATGAGAAAATCTTAAATAGTTATATGATTCATGAGATAGTATTTACTAGTATTTATTCTTTTTTACTTTGTATTTTCTTCTTAAAAAGTCCATTTATTCATTCATTCTTTAGAAGTGGTAGAAATGATATTTACTTTATGAGTGCTTTCTTTGGCTTATTTATCTTTATGATGATATTTAATAGTTTTAATGCGAGGACAAGTCGTCTTAATATTTTCGCTAACCTTTTATCTAATAAAGTCTTTTTAGGAGTAATTATCTTTATAGTAATAGTGCAAGTTATCCTTATATACTATGGAGGAGATTTGTTTAGAACAACATCTCTTAGTCTAAAAGAAATAGAGATAATGCTAATCTGTGCTTTTTCTGTTATACCTGTAGAGTTCTTTAGAAAACTTTATCTTAAAAATAAAGGAAAATTAGGTTGTGTTTAAGAAATATTAGTTGTATAATAAAAACACGACTGGGGGAAGAGTATGGAAAAGCTTAGAATTATGAGTTTTGATTTAGATTCTTTTGTATTAGTTAAAGGTATAGAAGAGAAGTCTAAAAGAGTAATAGATTATCTAAAGAAAACAGATATTGATTTAGGAATATTACAAGGAAATAATAATTTATTATATGACCTTTCTACAAGGTTGGAGGGGTATGATATTATTTATGATTATTACAATAATTTGTTTTTAATGAAACCGATATTAGATGTTGTTGATAATTTTTCTTCGGTAGATTATAGTGCTTTTGTTACTAGATTTATGGATGATATGATAGCTTTCTGTAGTGTTAAAAAACGTAAGAAAGAGAGTTTAGGAAAGCTTAGAGATATATTTAAAGAATATGAAAATATAGACCATAAGGTCTTAGCAGGAACATTACAGAATGTAAATATAGATAGTTTTTGTGATAAATATGATTTTGTTGATATTTGTAATGGTCCTAGAAGTAATCATATACTTGTATCTAAAGGGATAGATGCTAGGGTAGTAGATAGTCCTATGATGGAATCAGTAGAAGTACAGCCTATGGTTGTTGATGTTACTTATAAGAAAGTGAGGTAGATTATGAAAAATTTAAAGATACTTAGTATGAATTTAGGAAGAGGTTTTGTTCCTATTAAAGATAAGGGAAAAAGAGAATATTTAATGGAGTTTATTAAAAAAGAAGATTATGATATTGTTATGTTACAAGGTAATAGAATAGGAAGTAATAGGCTTTTTAAAGATTTAGGATATAGTTCTGCTGATTCTTCTAAAAATGTGATTACTCTTGGATTTAAGAGAGAAATTGCTGAAAATAGTTCTACTGATGAATTAAATTGTTCAATAATTTCTAATATTACTATGCCATTGGAACTTATTAATGTAAATTGCAAAGATAGTAAGAAGTTTGATGATGTTTTTAATACATGCGATTATTATAGTAGACAAGATAGCAAAGGCTTTGTTAGTAGCAGAATAGTTGCAGGAAGGTTTCCAAGAGAAGTTGATACAAATGAATTTTGTGATTTGTTTGATTTAGAAGATGTTTCTACTTTAGTAGGACAAAAGACACATACTAAAAATAATAGAGAGATATTAAATCATTTTTTTATATCTAGAAATTTAGAAATTGATAGTATTCACAAATTAGTGGGATTAACAGAAAATTTGGGTATTGGAGAAGCTTATCCTATAGAAGCGTCTATTAGTCATAAGAAAGTCTTAAAATAACTTTCTTTTTTGTTTTTTTTCTGGTAAAATTTTAAGTGTTTTGAGGTGATGGTATGCTACAAGTAAATAATGTAAGTTTAAAGTTTGATAAAAGAACTTTGTTTAGTGATGTTAATTTAAAATTTACTAATGGTAATTGTTATGGAATAATAGGAGCGAATGGTGCTGGTAAAAGTACTTTTTTAAAGCTTCTTACAGGAGAGATTGATACTACTACTGGAGATATTACAGTTAGTAAGGGAGAAAGAATCTCTGTTTTGAAACAAGATCATTATCAGTATGATGATATGAGAGTACTTGATGTTGTTATTATGGGTAATGATAGGTTATATAAAATAATGAAAGAAAAAGAAGAGTTATATTCTCATACTGAGTTTACTGAAGAAGATGGGTATAGATTAGCAGAGCTTGAAGCAGAGTTTTTAGATATGGATGGTTGGAATGCAGAGAATGATGCTGCTATACTTCTTACTAATCTAGGAGTTAGTGATGAATACTTTGATAAATGTATGGGGGATATACCTGTTAAGTTAAGAGTAAAAGTTATGCTTGCTAGTGCCTTATTTGGTAATCCAGATATTCTTTTATTAGATGAACCTACTAATAGTTTGGATTTAGATGCAATTAGTTGGTTGGAAGAATTTTTAATAAATTATCCTAATACTGTAATAGTAGTTAGTCATGATAGACATTTCTTAAATAAAGTATGTACTCATATAGTAGATATAGATTATGGTAAGATGAAAATGTATATAGGTAATTATGACTTTTGGTATCAGTCTAGTGAGTTAGCTTTAAAACAAATGAAAGATTCTAATAAGAAGAAAGAAGAGAAAATTAAAGAGTTACAAGACTTTATTGCAAGGTTCTCTGCTAATGCTTCTAAGAGTAAGCAAGCTACTTCTAGGAAGAAGATGTTAGAAAAAATTGAATTAGACGAAATAGTACCTTCATCTAGAAAATATCCTTATATAGATTTTAAAATTACTAAGAATATTGGTAAAGAAGTACTTAAAGTAGATAATTTAAGTAAAGAAGTAGATGGTAAGAAAATACTTAATAAAATATCATTTACTATTCTTAGAGGAGATAAAATTGCAGTTATATCTAATAATGATTTAGCGAAGACAACTCTTTTTGATATACTTGCAGGTGTTAGTAAATGTGATGAAGGAGAAGTAGTGTTTGGTAAGACAATAGATCCTGGTTATTTACCACAAGATAATAGTAGTTACTTTGATAATGATAAAAATATATTAGAATGGTTATCACAATTCTATAAGATAGATGATGATACACATATCAGAAGTTTCTTAGGAAGAATGTTATTTAGTGGTGAAGATGTATTTAAGAAAGTTAATGTTTTATCAGGTGGAGAGAAAGCACGTTGTATGTTAAGTAAATTAATGTTAGAAGAGCCTAATTTTCTTATATTAGATGAACCTACTAATCATTTGGATTTAGAGAGTATTACATCATTAAATAAAGGATTAGAAAGGTTTGAAGGAGAATTAATATTGACTTCAAGAGACCATGAGTTAAATCAAACTGTTTGTAATAGAATTATAGAAATATTAGATGATGGTTCTATTATAGATAG
>CAMMMG010000053.1 GCA_946497925.1 uncultured Mycoplasmatota bacterium | reverse complement strand
CCTAGAGGAACAGGTAAAACTACTATTGCTAAAATCTTTGCAAGATCAGTTAATTGTTTAGAACCTGTTGATGGTGTAGCCTGTGGAAGATGTAAAAACTGTTTATATTCATTTTCGAAGGAATGTATGGATATTATTGAAATAGATGCTGCTTCTAATAATGGTGTAGATGAAATAAGAGAACTTCGTAGTAAAGTTGGTATTTTACCAAGTGAACTTAAATATAAAGTTTATATTATAGATGAAGTACATATGTTATCTATTGGTGCGTTTAATGCTTTGTTGAAAACTATTGAAGAACCACCAGAACATGTAATCTTTATATTAGCAACAACGGATCCTCAAAAAATACCTGCTACTATTATTTCTAGATGTCAGTGGTATTCTTTTAAGAAGATTAGTAATGATGATATTGTTAAAAGACTTACTGAAATTGTTAATGATGAGAATATTAAAGTTGATGAGAAGGTTCTTGGAAAAATAGCTCAAGCTTCTGATGGTGGACTTCGTGATGCGATAGGACTTCTTGATAAATTAAGAGCTTACTGCACCGATGAGATTACTTTGGATGACTTTTATGAGATAAATGGAGAAGTTAATGAAGAAGAATTAAAGAAACTAGAAAAATTAATATTTTCTTTTGATGTAAGTGAAGTGCTTTCTCTTGTAGAAAAATATTATAGAGATGGAAAAAACTTAGTGCAAGTTGTTAAGCAGTTGATGCTACTTATTAAAGATGAGCTATTTAATCATTATATAAATAGTGACGAACTTTTTTTTGAAGAGTCTGAACTTGTTAATTTCTTAAATCTTTTGAATGAACATTTGGTTGAGTTAAAGAAAGCAGATGATGTTAAGTTATCTATTGAAATATTTTTATTACATTATATGAATGAACATAAAAATCCCAAAACTGTACCAAATGAAGAGGTCCTTTCTCAACCTAAATCAACTGAAGAAGTATATATAAGACCTAAAAAAGAAGAAAAAACTTTATCAACAGAAATTGTGCAAAAAACAAATGAACAAATAAAAAAATATGAAGAGTTAATGTTAATAAGAAGTAAAAATACAATGATAGAAGCAGTGAAAGATGAGTTAAATAAAGAAACAGTTAATCTTGATAAACTTAATGATTATACTTTTGACCCTAATAATGGATATCTTGCTTGTGAACTTTTAGATGGTAAAGTAAGAGCATCTAGTCCTAAAAATATTATTATTAGTTATGATTATGAAGGAATGGTAGATAAGCTTAGTAATCATTTTAATAAGTTAAATGACTTTTATAATGAAAAGACAGGCTCACTTAAAAAAATTGCTTTTATTACTACTACAAAATGGAATGAGTTAAAACAAGAATACATTAATCTTCATAAGCAAGGAAAACAATTTGAATATCAAGAAGAACCTATATTGAATAGTTTGGAAGAAGATGTTAAAATAAATAATGAATCTGATGATTTAATAAATCAAACTATTGAAATGTTTGGAGATTTAGTAGAAGTTGAATAGAAAGAAGGAATAATATGAATATACAAGCAATGATGAAACAAGCTCAAAAATTACAAAGTGATATGATGAAAGTTAAAGATGAAATTGATAAGATGGAATTTTCTAGTACTAATGGACTTGTAACAGTTAAAATTAATGGTAAGAAAGAAGTTTTAGAAGTTAAAATAGAAAATGATTCTGATTTTTCTAGTGATGATTTAGAAATGCTTCAAGATATGATTGTTATTGCAACTAATGATGCAATGAAACAAGTAGATAAAGTAACAGAAGAGAAGATGGGACGTTTTAGTTCTATACCTGGGTTATTTTAATGTATCCTGATAGTTTAAAGAATTTAATAGAGAGTTTTGAAAACTTTCCAGGAATTGGGGAAAAGACAGCAGAGCGTATGGCTTTTTCTGTTCTTTCTTTTGATGAAGATAAGTTTAAATTATTACAAGAAAATTTAGAAGATGTTAAAAATAATATTCATCCTTGTAAGATTTGTAATACTCTTACTGATAAAGATAAATGTTTAATTTGTGAATCTGATTTAAGAGAGAAAGGGACTATTTTAGTAGTAGAAGATTCTAAAATAGTATTTCTATTTGAAAAGTTAGGTACTTATAAAGGATTATATCATGTTATTAATGGACTTATTTCTCCACTTGATGATATTAATCCTGAAGATATTGGACTTGATATGTTATTAGATAGAGTAAAGAATGAAAATATTAAAGAAGTAATACTTGCTTTGAAGCCTAGTGTAGAAGGAGAGATAACCTCTTTATATATTAAAAAAATATTAGAAGGAATGAATATTGTTGTTACTAGACTTGCTAGTGGTGTTCCAATAGGTGCTGATATGGAATATATTGATACTCTTACTTTGGAAAGAGCCTTAGAAGATAGAAAAGAACTTTCATAATATTAAATGCTTTTTCATATGCTTTATTAGGTGAAGACTATGAAGCAAGTTATGAAGAAAGTATGGCGTATTTTACAGAAAATAATAATTAGTACATTTATACTATATGGCTACAACTTAATTGCAACGAGATTTAATTTAGTTATTCCTATTAATGTTTTTACAGTAGGATCTGTTAGTATACTTGGTTTTCCAATGCTTTTTGTTTTAGTTTTATTAAAAGTATTAATGTTCTAAGAAAGGATGTAGTAATGGATTTAGAAGTAGAGTCTTTACAACCTATGTTTTATAATCAGATAATGAAAGCTCTTGATAAGGGCTTTTTGTCGCATGCATATTTAATAGAAACTAATAATAATAGTTTAGATATTGTAAAGAAATATATTCTTTTTTTAGTAGAGAGGATATATGAAGACTCTTATAAAAATCGTGATGTTACTATTTCTAAAGATAAGTTATTTCATTTGATAGAGAATAATGAATTTCCTGATTATATAGAAGTTAATCCTGTTAATAATCAAATAAAGAAAGAACAATTACTTTTTATTAGAGATGAGTTTTCTAGTAAATCCTTATATAATACAAGAAAAGTATATGTAGTGTTTGAATGTGATAAGATGAATGTTAGTGCTTCTAATACAATACTTAAGTTTCTTGAAGAACCTAGTGATGATGTAGTGGCTATTTTTGTTACTAGTAATCAGTATAATGTTTTAGATACTATTAGGTCTAGATGTCAGATTATGAGGCTTCAATATGAAGAAAGTAATGAGAATAGCTTTTCTGAAGAAGTGCTTTCTTTTATAGATGATATAAATAAAAGAAAAAGTGATGATTTATTACTTAAATTTAACTACTATAGTAGTAATTTCTTTAATGATAAGAGTTCATCTACTGATTTTATTAGAGAATTACTTAAATATTATAAGAGCTTATTAAATAAAGAAGATAATGCTATTAATTTAGGGGAAGTAATTAATATTGTTTCTATATTAGATGAAAAGTTGAAGAAGTTGAAGTATAATGTTAATATGAAGTTGTGGATTGATGATTTATTACTTTCTTTGATGGAGGTGTAGGATGAAGTTATTAAAGATTTCTTATATAGATGAGTTATTTAATGATTATGATTATGTAAAATATCCAGAGAATACTTTTTTTAAAGTAGGATGGGAGATTATTGTTAAGAATGATGATTTGTTAAAGATTGCATCTATAGTAAGTATAGAAGATAAAGATGATGTAGATGTTACTACTAGTTTTGTTAGAGTTGCTACTAAAAGAGATAGGGAACAACATAATAAAAATAAGAAAGATAGTATAGAGGCTTTAACTCTTGCTCAAGAAAAATCTTTAGAGCTTGATTTAGATATGCATTTTATTTCTTCTTTCTATACTTTTGATAGAAAACAATTATTTCTTTGTTATACGGCAGATGCTAGGGTTGATTTTAGGGAACTTGCTAAAGTATTAGCACAAAGATATAAGACAAGAATAGAGCTTAGACAGATTGGTGTTAGAGATAGAGCTAAAAAGATTGGAGGACTTGGTCCTTGTGGTTTATTCCTTTGTTGTAGTACTTTCTTAACAGACTTTGCTAGTGTTTCTATTAATATGGCAAAGAATCAGTTTTTAGCTTTAAATCCTACGAAGATAAATGGAAGTTGTGGTAGACTTTTATGTTGTTTAAATTATGAAGACGAAGTTTATACTGAGTTAAAGAAAGGCTTACCTAGTATTGGAAGTTTAGTTGAAACTAGTGATGGGTTAGGTAAAGTTACAGAAGTAGATGTTTTTAAGAGAACATATAAGGCAGAATTTAAAGATAAAGGAGTACTTGAGTTTAGTGTTAATGAATAAAAAAATGGAATTTTCCCATAATGGTAAGAACTTAATAGTATATTATGATGATAATTACTTTAAGATTACTACTGATAATCTTGCCCTTGCTAACTTTATAAATATTAAAAGTAAAGATAAGTTATTGGTAGAGTTTGGTAGTGGGCTTTTATCTATTCCTTTACTTCTATCTACTAGGACTGATATAAAAATGGTAGGGATAGAAAAAGATAGTATTGCTTGTAAACTTTCTAGTATGTCTATAAAAGATAATCATTTAGAAGATAAGATTAAAGTTATTAATGATGATATAAAAAGTATAGATAAATACTTTGCAATTAATTCTATTGATATTATAGTATGTAATCCACCATATTTTCTTTTAGATAATGAATCTATTACTAGTGATAAAGAATATTTAAAGATGGCAAGACACGAAGGTGCTATGACTATTAGTGATGTAGCACGTCTATCAAAGATTTATTTAAGAGATGGGGGAAGTTTATTTTTAGTAAGTCGAGTGGATAGACTTTTTGAAATTAGAGATACTTTAATAGAAAATAAGTTGGCAATTAAAGAGATACAGTTTATTTATCATGATTTAGATAGTACTTCTAAGCTTG
>CAMMMG010000052.1 GCA_946497925.1 uncultured Mycoplasmatota bacterium | reverse complement strand
ACTGGCGTCCCCAGAGGGAATCGAACCTTCATCTAAGCCTTAGGAGGGCCTTGTTCTATCCGTTGAACTATGGGGACAAATTAAAAAGATAACTATATTTTAGCATATCTTTTAATATTTGTTAAGCCATAGTAGGATTTAATAAAATATTTAAATTACCATACCATTAACCTCTTCACTATCATTAATCCACATAGTAATAGTATAAGTTTTAGTCTCATTTTTATCTAAATTATTTTCTAGAATATACCCATCAAGTGATAGATTTCTAATATCACTTCGATATCCTTCATTATCAGTTAAAACATAACTAATGTAGTTATTATTATTACTAGTTAAATTATTAAAATTAATAATAAAACTAATCTCTTCATCACTATTATTAGTTACTGTTAAGTCTTTAGTAGTGTTATTAGAAGAAATATCTAAATAATCAAAGCCACTATAGGTAATATCTTTATTAAACTCAATATTACTAGCCATTAAAGATTCTCTTATTCTCACTTTATGTTGATAAGGACCAAACCAAAACCAAGTAAGTAACGATATAACTACTACTATAAATACGATGTCTATAATATATTTTCTAACTAACAGTGCTCTTGCATTAGTCATATTAGTAACCCCCTTTAATTAAGGCATATTATAACATTTTTTCTCTATTTAGACAAGACTATCTATAATCTTATCTAACTCTTCTCTTTCTTCTTTATTAGTATTATCTGTATCTAATTCTTTGTCAAACCAATCTGGTAATATCTCTTCTTTTGCTATTTTTTTAGATATAGTTTTATTTCTTGTGGTAGTTGTTGCAACTTTTTTCATTTTCTTATATTCTTTTTCTGTTAATTTCATCGCTTCTTCTACTGTTTCAATATTAAGTCGTTTCCACTGTCCTGCTATTGTTTCTAAGTAATTACGATTTAGCTTCTGATTATTTATTTTTAAAGCATAAGAAATTAAAACATTAACTACTCCTGCACTTAATTTTTGATCTAACATCAAATCTTCTATTAGATTTAAATCTCTTTTAGTAGGTTCTGCACCTTTCATTTTACTTTTTAAATAATCATATGGACTAGTGTTTTCAAAAGTATAAGCCATTTTAGCCCATTTAGAAGTGTCCCCTGCAGGTTTCTTTAAATAATCTGGTTGTGTTTGATAAACAAGAGTTGGAAGACTTCCTACATTTTCAAAGGAATAATAGTTGCGACAATTCTTTCTTAATAAAGGCTTATCAATTAAACCTTTCTCATTTAAAGAAGTTCTAACAAGACCACTCATTCTTTCTGTATCAATGTTATAGACTAAAGAAAGATTATTAATTAGTTTTTTAGTATCTTTATCAAAACAACGATTACTAACAAGACCACTAGGAATAGATGATATTAAAAGATTAAAGTCAATCATATCATCTAGAGCGATTAATGCTTCCTCTTTCTTTTCTATATCTTCTATTACTTCAAATGGTTTTAGGTTACTACTTTTAAATACCTCATTAAATTTATGAGAGATATCTTCATAGTCAGTTAATCTAACTCTTGGTACTTTAAACATCTCTAATCGTTTATCATATTCTTTTTTACCTATATTATTATATAAGACTATGTTTAATATTGGATGATTAAAGAACTCATTAGCACTGATAGGAGAATATAAAAGATAAACATAATTATTGACGCTTCCTTTTTTTAAATAGGTTTTTAAAAGACCTACTGCTTCTAACTTTTCTCTTGCTATCATAATATCTTCAAGTCTTAGTTGCATTATACTCATTAAATGATGATGATTCAAATCATCACTGAGACGATTAAAATCATCTAAGTCATCTATTAAAGTAAAGTAAAGACTAACAGCAGTATAACCTATTATAGGTTGATAAAGCATAGTTAGAAGACGTCTATCTTCTTCATGAATAACAGTTTTATTAACTACTATATAGGTATCTGCTGGTAATAAGGTAATATTTTTCATAGTCTTCACTTCCTAGAAAATAGTATAAGTTAAAATTAAAAAAAAGACTAGAACTTTTTCTAATCTTTTTTATTTTTCTTTTTCTTATCAATTGGTACTATCTTAACAGTATAACCAATTGGTTCTAATATTTTCATTAGGGTATTAACTTGTGGAGATGTTATTAAATTTTCAATTCTTGTAATAGTTAATCTAATAACTCCAGATTGATTAGCCATTGCTTCTTGAGTTAAGTGATTATCCTTTCTTAATTTAATAAAATCTTGTACAAAATCATACTCTAATTCTTTTAACTTATCTTCTTTATTTTTATCCATGAGTATCCCTCCTGCTAATAATGTAACATAGCATATACGGTTAATCAATAGTTTTTTGAAAAAAATTACGAAATTTCGTAAATTTTGTTGATTTACTTAGGTATAAAGTACAATAATCAATCAAAAAAGCTTAATAAAATCAATTATTAAGCTAATCTAACTTCTGTTGTAACTCTTTTAACTTAGATAAAAATTCATTAGTTTTTCTAATCTCTTCATCAAACTTATCATAATTAGCAGTATTTTCGAGCTCTAAAGTTGTATTTTTCTTAACTGGTTCTTCTTCTATACCATATATAGGACTAATAATAGGACTTGGATGATAAGTACTCTTCTTTTCACTATAAGCTTCTTTAAGTGGTGTTACTTTCTCTTTAGCACTTAAGAAATCATCAATAGAAAGTTTAGGCTTTTCTTCTTTAGACTCTTCTACTTCTAGTACCTCTACTTGTTCTTTTTCTTTTCTATATCTTTCTTCTAATTCTTTAATACTTATAGGTTCATTCCCATCATCTTGATATTGTGTAATTTCATTTTGTTCTGTAATTGTTTTGCCTTTAGCGATTAGTTCATCTAAACTAATAATAGCATTTTCTTCTTGTTCTGTTTCAAATTTAGTAAGTTCAATATTTTCTTCTTTTTCTTCATTCTCAAGTTTCTTTAACTCTTCAGTAATTCTTTCAAGTTCAGCTTTCGCTTCACTTTCAGTATAAACTTCATCTTTATATTTAATTACTTCTTCTTCATTTTTAGGACTTTCAACAGGTGTAATAACAGTAGGTTCTACTACCTCTACCTTTTCTTCAAACTGGTTATTTAACATAATGCTATCATTGATATTAACAGGATTTTCTTTAACACTAACAACTACTGGTTCTACTTCAATAGGACTAGAGGCAATACTTTCAATAACAACTTCAGGGGTTGGTTCAGCTTTTACTACTTCAACTTTTTCTTCAGGGACAATGACTGGATTAACTATAGTAGTATTGCTAACTAGAGGAGTCTCTATTTTTTCTTCTTTTATTTCTTCATTTTTAGGTTCCTCTTTTGTAATAGGAGTAGTTTTTTGTATGCTTTCTTTTTTATTCGCTCTTGCAACTTCTTCTACTAATTTATTAAGTTGCATAGTATTATTCTGCAATTTCTTTTTTTCTTCATGTTTTTTTAAAAATTCATTAAACCAAAGGATAAAATATATAAATAAAATAATTCCTATAATTGCTAGAACTATTAAAACCTCCTTAGTTGCTAAAAAATCTATTATATTTTCCATTAATCGACACCTCTTTACTACACTGATAAATTCAGTTTAGCATAGTCTTAAATATTAAAAAAGTAGTTACATAAAATTTTACAAAAAAAATACACCAATTTTACAAAAAGTATTTACATATTTTTACGAACATATTTTTTACATATTTTTTAAGTTTTACAGTCATATATATAATTAGGAGGGGTACTATATGCGAAAAGAGACTTTTATAAAATCGACAATTATTCTAATTATTGGAGGCTTTTTAACTAAAGCTTTGGGAATGATTATAAAGATAGTTATGAGTAGACTAATGGGTAGTGAAGGAATTGGATTATATATGTTAGTCTTACCTACTTTCTCTTTATTAATTGGTCTATGTCAATTTGGTATTCCCACTGCTTTATCAAAGTTAATTGCTGAAGACTCTAAGAATAATAAAAGACTTCTTTTTTCTTTACTTCCAATATCTTTAATAATTAATATTATAATAATTTCTTTTGTTATTGTTATTGCCCCTACTCTTGCCTTTAACTTTTTACATGAAGAACGTGCTCTACTTCCTATTCTTGCAATATGTGTTGTTTTACCTTTAACTAGTACTTCTAGTATTTTAAGGAGTTATTTCTTTGGTAAACAACAGATGCTTCCTCATGTTACTTCTAATGTTTTAGAAGATATTATAAGACTTATTTTAATTATTATAGGTGTTCCTATTTTTATAAATAAAGGCTTAGAAGTTGCCGTTACTTTTGTAATATTAACTAATATTATTAGTGAACTTTCATCTATTTTAGTATTATTTTTCTTCTTACCAAAGAATCTGACTATAAAGAAAAAAGATCTTGCTTTTTCTAAGGGGTATGCTAAAGAAGCGATGAATATAAGTATTCCATCAACTGCAAGTAGATTAGTAGGTTCTTTTGGATACTTTTTAGAGCCTATAATACTAACTAATGCTCTAACTTATGTAGGATATAGTTCTAAATTTATTGTAACAGAATATGGTGTTATCAGTGGTTTTGTTATGCCCTTACTTCTATTACCATCTTTCTTTACAATGGCGATAAGTCAAGCCTTACTACCAGTTATTTCAAAAGCGACTAGTAATAAGCATTATGACTATGCTAAAAAGAAATTAAAACAAGCGATTGGAATATCTCTTTTAATAGGAGTTCCTGCTTCTCTTCTTCTTGCTATATTCCCAGAGTTCTTTCTAGGTTTAATTTATAATACTCATGAAGGAGTCGCTTATATGAGATTTCTTGCCCCTATTTGTATTTTACAGTATATACAAGCACCTCTTTCTGCTTGTTTAGATGCCATGGGATTAACTAAGTTAGGACTTAAGGCAACTATTATAGGTACTTTAATTAGAACAATATTCCTACTTATTTTCTCTTTATTAAAAATAGGAATGTGGGGACTTATCTTTTCAACAAGTTTAAATGTAATATTTACAACTTTCTATAACTTATATCAAGTTAAAAC
>CAMMMG010000051.1 GCA_946497925.1 uncultured Mycoplasmatota bacterium | reverse complement strand
TTTTTATTAACTTGATTTGTTAATTTATCAATAGTATATTTATCTTTATTTTCTTTTTGCATAATTTGTTTTTTTAATCTTTCTATTTCTTGATGTGCTTTTTCTAATTCTTCTTTTAATTTAATATTTTCAGAAGAAAGAGTGGCAGTTGCCTTAGTTACTTCTGTTGTTATTCTATTATCTATATTTTTCTTAAAACGTTTTAATTCATATTGTAAATTAGTATTATTTAACTTTAATTCTTTTATTTCTTTAGATAATTTTATATTCCGATTATATTCTTCTTCATACATTTGATATAAATTATTATTATAACTTTGTAATCTCATTTTACCTCTCCTATCATAGCTTTAGTGTTTTTAGCATATCATTTTCTACACAAAAAAGCGAGATGTTATATAACCAAATTTGCTATGATAGGTTCCATCTCGCAATTTAAGTATATCATATTTCTTTAGTTTTGTGTCAACTAATTATTTATTTATGGCTGAGTAGTAACCCTACAATTAAACATTTAACAAAACATTTATAAAAATAGTTGCATAAACTATATAAATTGTGATATAGTTTGTTTAGTTTTATTTAAAACAAGTGCGAAAGACGGGAATAAGGAAATTTTATAGAGAGTTAGTGGATGGTGGGAATTAACAAAGGAACTTATTTCGGATCACTTTCAAGTTGTGCTTTAAGGATAAGTTAAAGCCGGGTAATACCGTTAAATAATCAAGATAGATTAAATCTATGAACCAAGGTGGTACAGTGTTATTTTTAACGCCCTTGTGATTCATAGATTTTTTTGTTTAGGAGGAGATAATTATGGCATTTAAAGAACTTGAAAAAGGTAAGACTCACGAAGTCGAGATGAATATTTTAAAGACTTGGGAGAAGATGGATATCTTAAAACAATGTATTGATAATAGAGAAGGTAAGGAAAACTTTGTCTTTTATGATGGACCTGCAACCGCTAATGGTAAACCAGGACTACATCATATGATGGCTAAGTTTTTAAAAGATACTTTCTGTAAATATAAGACTATGCAAGGATATAGAGTTCTTCGTAAAGTAGGTTGGGATACTCATGGACTTCCTGTAGAGTTACAAGTAGAAAAGGAACTTGGTTTTAGTAATAAGAAAGATATTGAAGAATATGGTATAAAAGAGTTTAATCAGAAGTGTCGTGAGAGTGTTTGGGAAAATGAGAAGGCTTTTTCTGATTTAACTAAAGAAATGGGACAGTTTATTGATTTAGAGCATCCTTATGTTACTTATGATAATAATTATATAGAAACAGAATGGTGGATTCTAAAGAAATTCTTTGATGAAGGATTATTTTATGAAGGACATAAGATACTTCCATACTGTACTAGATGTGGTACTGGACTTGCTTCTCATGAAGTTGCCCAGGGGTATAAAGAAGTAACTGCAAATACTGTTATTGTGCCTATGAAGAAAAAGGATGAAGATGTGTATTTTCTTGTTTGGACTACTACTCCTTGGACTTTAATTAGTAATGTAGCACTTTGTGTTAATCCAAGAGAAGAGTATGTGCTTGTTGAGTCTCAAGGTAATAAATTTATTGTAGGTAAAAAACTAGCTTCTAAAGTATTAGGAGATGATTATACAGTATTAGAAGAGTATAGTGGTAAGAACTTAGAATATATGGAATATGAACAGTTAATACCTAGTTTAAAAGTAGATAAGAAAGCTTTCTTTGTTACAGTAGATGATTATGTAACTATGGAAGATGGTACTGGTATTGTTCATATCGCTCCTGCTTTTGGTCAAGATGATTATAATGTAGGAAAGAAATATAATTTACCAGTAATAAACCCTGTAGGTGAAGATGGTAAATATACTGAAGGATTATGGAAAGGAATGTTTGTTTTCGATGCTGATATAGAAGTTATTAAATACTTGAAAGAAAATGGTAAGTTATTTAAGAAAATTAAAATGGCTCATAACTATCCTCATTGTTGGAGATGTGATACACCACTTTTATATTATGCTAAACCTTCATATTATTTAGAAGTAACTAAGATAAAAGATGCTGTTGTTAAAAATAATAATGGTGTTAATTGGTATCCATCTTTTGTTGGAGAGAAAAGATTTGGTAACTGGTTATTAAATATGAATGACTGGGCAATATCTCGTAATAGATATTGGGGTACTCCATTACCTTTATGGAAATGTAGTTGTGGACATCAAGAAATGATAGGTTCAAGAAAAGAACTTGTGGAAAAAGCAATAGAAGATATAGATGAAACTATAGAGTTACATCGTCCATATGTTGATGATATTCATATTAAGTGTCCTCTTTGTGGAAAAGAGATGAGTCGTGTTAGTGAAGTAATTGACTGTTGGTTTGATTCTGGTTCTATGCCTTTTGCACAATACCATTATCCATTTGAAAATAAAGAGTTATTTGAAGACCAATTCCCAGCAGACTTTATTAGTGAGGGAATTGATCAGACTAGAGGATGGTTCTATACTTTAATGTTAATATCTACTTTTGTTACAGGTAAAAGTCCTTATAAAAATGTATTAGTTAATGACTTATTACTTGATAAATACGGAAAGAAGATGAGTAAAAGTAAAGGTAATATCGTTAAACCATTTGATTTAATGAATGAGTTTGGTAGTGATGTTATTAGATTTTATTTACCTTATGTATCTCCTGTATGGACACCTATTAAGTTTGATAATGATGGCTTAAAAGAAGTTAATTCTAAATACTTATCAACTTTAAAAAATGCTTATTCATTCTTTGAGATGTATGCTAATGCAGATAAGATAGATCCAAGGGAATATAATGTTCCAGTTAAAGATAGAGATATTACTGATAAGTGGTTACTATCTCGTTTAAATAATACTTTAGATTTAGTTACTAGAGCATATGATGAGTATGATTTAAATAAAGTAGTTCATTATATTGTAGATTTCTTAAATGATGACTTTTCTAATTGGTATATTAGAAGTAATAGAAAGAGATTCTGGGATAGTGAACTTACTCTTAGTAAAAAGGCAGTATATCAGACTACTTATGAAGTTTTACTTGCACTTTGTGAGATGGCAGCGCCTATTACACCATTTGTTACTGAAGAAATTTATCGTAATTTGACTGATGGTAAAAGTGTTCATTTGAGTGATTTCCCTAAAGTGGATGAAACCTTAATATCTAGTGAACTTGAAAATAGAATGAGCTTAGTTCGTGATATTTGTAGTTTAGGACGTAATGCAAGAGAAGATGTATCTATTAAAGTTAGACAACCTCTTAACTTTATAATTGTTCCTAAAGTCTTTGAAAGTGTAGTGGGAGAACTTGAATCTATAATCTTAGAAGAGTTAAATGTTAAAGAAGTAGTTTATGAAGATGATATGAGTCTTTATATGGATTATATTGTTAAACCTAACTTTAGAGTTGTTGGTAAGATGTTTGGTTCTAATATTAAAGACTTCCAGGAGTTAGTTAGTAAGTTTGATATTAATGATGTTAATCAGATTAAGTCAGGTTATTATACTACAGATTTCCTAGGTAGTGAGTTAAAAATAACTGAAGATATGATTATTACAACACTTAGGAATAAAGAAGGATATTGTGCTTCTAGTAATGGTAATATTAGTGTAGTGTTAGATACTACTTTAACAGATGATTTAATACTTGAAGGACTTGCTCGTGAAGTAGTTAGAAAAGTACAAAGTCTTAGAAAAGAAGCTGATTTTGTTATTACTGATAGAATTAATCTTTACTATAATGGAGAAGAAATTGTTGATGTAATGCTTGATAAGTATATGAATTATGTTAAAGAAGAGACTTTATCTATTGAAGTTATTAAAGATGAGGGCCTTGATAAAAATATTCCTGTTAATGATTTAATGATGGGGCTTAAAGTAGAGCGTAGAAAAAAATAAAATTTATATGAATTTTAGAAATTCAAGATAATTTATTAGTAAAAATTGGAGAAAACAGGTGTTTTGAAGTGATTTTGCACCTGTTTTTGTCTTGAACTTGTATTTTTCTCTTTTTGATTTAATTATCTCCTTATGATAGAGTGTAATCACTTTCTAGAAAGCAGTTAATAAAGAAAGGAGAAAAGTAATGTACACTGGATATAGTGAGGAATTTTTAGAAAAAATGATTAATTTAAAAGAAGCGATAAAATTAAGAGAAGAACTTATAAGAAAAGGAGAAGTCTTACCTGCTACAGAGGATGTTGTCTTTAAGAATTTAATGATAAACAGTAAGGTATTTTTAAGTATAATTCTAGAACATTTTTTAGGTATTGATAAAGAAATAATAAGAAAGAATATGCATTTGGAAAATACAGTGTTACCTGTAAGTAATGCTAAAGAAAAGAAGAAAGTTACAGATATAATTGTTAGAGTTGAAAGAAATGTAGTCAATTTAGAAATGAATGCTAGTTATTATGAAGGTTTAGTAAATAGAAATATTGATTATATATTAAAAGGTAAGACTGAAGCGAATTTTAGTGGAGAAAATTATGATGATAGTTATATAGGCATACAGATAAACTTTGATTTAGATTGGCAATATGATGATAGAGAGATAATAAAGTTTGTGCTGATGGATCCTGAACGAGGACTTGTGCTTTCAGAAAATCTTATAATATACAATATTAATCTTTTAAAATTCAGGGAAAAATATTATAATAATGTTGAGTTAAGTGAGTTTGAGAGGGCTATAACTTTACTAACTTTAACAAAACGAGAAGATATAGAAAAGATTAGTGAAGGAGTTGAAGGATTAATGGAAGCGAAAGAAGAAATAAAAAAACTATCTGATGATTTAGGAATAATTGGTGTATACGATTATGAAAAACACAAAGAATGGGAATGGAAACAGAAAGCAAAAGAATATGTTAAAGATGATTTGGCACTAATAGATTCTTTAAGAGAAGAGAATGATATGGTTATGAAACAAATTGAAGAGGGTAAAAAGGCTCTTGAAGAAAGACAAAAATCTCTAGAAGAAGACAAGAAATCTCTTGAGGAAGGTCAAAAATCTCTTAAGGAAGGCCAAAAATCTCTTGAAGAAGGGCAAAAATCTCTTGAAGAAGGGCAAAAATCTCTTG
>CAMMMG010000050.1 GCA_946497925.1 uncultured Mycoplasmatota bacterium | reverse complement strand
TAAAGGACTTAGATATTCTAACTCCTTTTTTTTGACATATTATTTATTAGGTGATAAAAATGTTGTTTAATTTGTTTGATAGTTTAAGAGGCTTTTTTACTTTTACAGCCAGTTACTCTAATCAAGTCTTTAAAGAACCACTATCAAAAGAAGATGAAGAAGAATGTATTAAAAAGATGGGAGAAGGAGATAAGGAGAGTCGTAATAAACTAATAGAACATAACCTTAGGTTAGTCGCTCATATTGTTAAAAAGTTTGATTATAAAAACGTTGACCAAGATGATCTTATTAGTGTTGGTACTATTGGTCTTATTAAAGGAGTAGATACCTTTGTTCCTAATAAAGGAAACCGTTTAACTACTTACTGTGCTAAATGTATTCAAAATGAAATATTAATGTATTTTCGTGCTAACAACAAAAATAATAAAAATATTTCTTTAAATGAACCAGTTGGTTTTGATAAAGAAGGAAATGAAATATCAATACTAGATGTTATAAAAGCCCCAAGACCTGATTTTATTGAAGAGATTAATTTAAAAGATAATGTTAAACTTTTAAATGACTATTTGAAAGTATTAAGTAAAAGAGAAAGAGAAATCATTGTTAAAAGATACGGTTTAGATGGTAATGATTTATGGACTCAAAAAATGATTGCTGATAAATTAAATATCTCTAGAAGTTATGTATCTCGTATTGAAAAAAGGGCATTAACTAAGATACTTAGAGAGTTTATTAAAAATAATAAGTATAATGATGTAGATTTTTGTTAATAATACTAGTGAAATTATTAATAACTTGATATACTAGTATTAGGAGTGACATTATGAAAGTAAAAAAAAGAAGAAATGTTAAAGGTAATATGTTTTTGAATATTGTTTTATGTAGTGTTTTTTTACTTTTATTTCTTCTTTTTTTATTTGTGCCTAAAATATATTTAAAAGGTGATAGTAAAGTTACTGTTAATATAAATTCTAAATATGAAGATAAGGGAATTGAAACTAACTTCTTAAATGAAAAAGAAAAAAAGAAGATTAAAGTAATTAATAATGTTAATACTTCTAAAAAAGGTACTTATGAAATTAAATATATTTATAAAAATAACTTATATACTTATGAAGTAAAAAGAACTATTATAGTTAAAGATTTAAGTGCCCCAGAAATAGTATTAAATGGAAATAAGACTGAGTATTATTGTCCTAATGGTAAATATGAAGAAGACGGTTATAAAGCCTATGATAACGTTGATGGAGATATTACAGATAAAGTAGAAGTTACTAAAGATAAAGATAAAATTGTTTATAAAGTAAAAGATAGTTCTAATAATAAGAGTGTTGTAACTAGAAATTTAAAAGAAAAAGATGATGAGAAACCTACCATTACTTTAAATGGTTCTACTACTGTTTTCTTACCTCTTAATGAATCTTATGTAGAAGAAGGTGCTACTGCAACTGATAATTGTGATTTAGAAATTACTAACAATATAGATATTACTAATAATATAGATACTTCTAAAGTTGGGGATTATGAAGTTAAATATAAAGTAAAAGATAAGGGAAATAATGAAAGTTTAATAACAAGAAAAGTTAAGGTTAGAAATAACTTAGAACCTAATACAATTTACTTAACATTTGATGATGGTCCAAGAGATGGTACTACTGATGTAATTTTAGATGTTTTAAAAGAAAAAGGAGTAAAAGCAACCTTCTTTGTTACTAATAATGGTAGTGATGAATTAATAAAAAGAATTGTTAATGAAGGACATTCTATTGGTATACATACAGCAAGTCATAAATATGACATTATTTATGCATCAGTTGATAATTATTTTAATGATTTAGAGTTAGTTAAACAAAGAATTTATAATTTGACAGGAGTAGAGACTAATTTAATTAGATTTCCAGGAGGTTCTAGTAATACTATTTCTAGAAAATATAGTGAAGGAATTATGAGTACACTTACTGAAGAAGTCTTAAATAGAGGTTATCAATATTATGATTGGAATATTGAAAGTGGTGATTCATCATTTGCAATGAATGAACGTAAACTATATAATAGTGTTACTAGTAGTTTATCTCATGATAAGTATAATGTTATCTTAATGCACGATACTAAAACATATACAAGAGATGCTCTAAGTGCTATTATAGATTATGCTTATAGTAATGGATATAAATTTAGTGCCATAACCTCTAATGATATGCTAATAAGACAGAAAGTTAACAACTAGAATTATTTTAGAAAATAGTATATACTAATATAAAGGAGTAAGACTATGAAATATTTACCAGATATTTATAAGAAAAATATCTTTGCTATTAATTATGATAAACTAAAGAAAAAAGGTATTAAATGTTTAATATTTGACTTAGATAATACCCTAGCTTTAATCGACTCTACTAAAGTAGAGAGTAGTGTTAAAGAGTTAATTAATAAATTAAAGAAAGCCTTTTTAGTAGTTATAGTTTCTAATAGTCCTAAGAAAAGGGTTTCTACTTTTGGTAAAGACTTAAAAGTAGATTTCTATCCCTTTGCTCTTAAACCTACTATTAGAACTCTTAAGAAAATTAAATCTAAATATAATTTAGAGTCTAAACAAATCGCTATTATAGGAGATCAATTTATTACAGATATGGCATATGGCTATAAAGGTAAAATAACTAAAATATTTGTAGATCCTCTAGCGATTAAAGACTTAAAGATTACTAATATTAATAGATATTTAGAAGAGAAGATTATGGCTAAATATAATAAAAATAATCTTTTCAAGAAAGGAAATTATTATGAATAGTGAGAAGTACTGTCTTGGATGTGGAGTTAAACTTCAAGACGAAAATGTTTTAGGAGAAGGATATACAACTAGCTTAGAAAAAGACTATTGTCAAAGATGCTTTAGGATTAAAAACTATGGAGAATATCAAGTAGTTACTAAAAGTAATGATGAGTATTTAGAGATACTTAAAAGTGTAGGAGAGACTAAAGATTTAGTACTTTATATAGCAGATTTACTTAATATAGAAGAAGATATTAATAAAATAAGAGATATTATTCCCAATAAGATGATTTTAGTCTTAAATAAAAGAGATGTTCTACCTAAATCAGTAAATGATGATAAGTTAATAGAGTATTTTAAAGATAATAATATCTTTGATAAAGTAATAGTTATAAGTAGTGAGAAAAACTATAATATAGATTATCTTTTAAAACAAATTAAATTATATCAGACTACTAATAATGTTTATGTAGTAGGTCATACTAATGCAGGTAAGAGTACTTTAATAAATAAACTATTAAAGAACTATTCTACTAGTGATAGAGAACTTACTATATCACCACTTCCTTCTACTACACTAAATACAGTTGAAATAGAAATTAATGAGTATTTAACTCTTATAGATACTCCAGGACTAGTTGATAGTGGTAGTATAGTTAATTATATTAGTGATGAAGATTTTAAGAGAATAAGTCCTAAAAAAGAGATTAAGCCTAAGACTTTTCAACTTAGAAAAGGACAAAGTGTAATAGTAGATAACCTCTTTAGAATAGATTATGTAGAAGGGGAAAGAAATAGTTTTACTTTCTATATGTCTAATGATTTAAAGATTAGAAGAATATCTAGTAAGCATGATAATTTAAAAGACTTACAGAAAAGAACTTATGAAATGGGTTATGATGAAGATATATGTATTAATGGATTAGGCTTTGTCAAAGGTGTTAATAAAGGAATAGTTGATATATATTTAGATTCTAAGGTAAGTACTTATAAAAGAAGTAATTTAATATAATTGATATTTTGTAATATTTATAGTAAAATTTAGTTAAGGAGAGAAAAGTTATGAATAGTGAATTTATAAATGAAATTGAAACTAAAATGAAAGGAACTCTTGCTAACTTAGAGAAACGTTTTACTACAGTTAGAGCAGGACGTGCTAACCCATCTAGTTTAGATGGTGTTATGGTAGATTATTATGGATCTATGACTCCACTTAAAAGTCTTGCAACTATATCAGTTCCTGAAGCGACTCAGTTATTAATTAAACCTTTTGATAAAGGATGTTTAAGTAATATTGAAAAAGCAATAATCGCTGCTAATTTAGGATTTAATCCATCTAATGATGGAGAAACTATTAGAATAGTTATACCTGCTTTAACAGAAGAGCGAAGACGTGAGTTAACTAAACAAGTTAAAGCCATGGCAGAGGATGCTAAAGTATCTATTAGAAATATTAGACATGAAGCTAATGAAAAGATAGAGAAGATGGAACTACCTGAAGATGAAGAAAAAGGTATGATGAAGGATGTTCAAGATTTAGTTAATGACTATAATAAAGATATAGATAATATCTATAAAGATAAAGAAAAAGAATTAATGACTGTATAATAGTGCTAAGGCACTATTTTAATTTTAGGAGAGTTATTTATGATTATAGAGTTAGAAATAGAAAATCTTTTTCATTTAAAGATAAAGTAATATTTGATATGAATAGTAATATTGTTAATATAAATGGTCCTAGTAATAGTGGGAAAACTAATCTATTAAAGATACTAAATTCTGTTAGTTTATTTCTAAGAAATAATGAAAACTATTTAAATACATATATGTATAACGATAAACCTAGTAGTTTTAAGATGGTTTTCCTTAAAAATAATACTAAATATATCTACGGTTTTACTCTTGATAAAAAACAAATAAGTAGGGAATATTTATATTATTATGATAAAAAAGAAGAGAATATTATCTTTGAAAGAATAAATAAAAGTTATACTTTTAATGATAAGAAATTAAAAGATATTTCTAAAGTAGTTTTAGATAATAGACTCTTTTTAAGTTATGCTAAAGATGATTTAAACGAAGTATACACCTTTTTAACATCAACTATAGGTATTTGTTTAGATGTAAAAAGTCTTATTGAACCATCATTTAATCTATATAGTAGAGATACTAATAATAAGTTAAAACCTTATGTTTTAGACTTCTATAAAAAGATTAATGTTAATATAGTAGATTATAATGTTAAAAGTATTATGCTAGGAAATGGGATAGGATATAGTACTAAATTTAAGCATAATTTAAATAATAAGAGCTATATAATAGATTATGGAGATGAATCTT
>CAMMMG010000049.1 GCA_946497925.1 uncultured Mycoplasmatota bacterium | reverse complement strand
TTTATAGGTAATGATATAGAAAAAGAAACTTTAGAAAAATTAGAAAGTGATAATAGCTTTCTTTTTGAAGTCTTAAAAGCATCTCATGATATAACATATTATAGTTATTTAGATATATCTTATAGGAGAAGTTATGATGTTATTAAATATATGTTACTTAATTTTAAAGATAAGTTAGACGTATATCAGAGTGATGTTGATTATTTATTAGATAGTTTAGACATGGAAAGCTCAGAATATAAAGAAATTACTATTTTGATAGCAGATTTAGATAAAGATGAATTTAATGATTATAAGATACCAAGAGCAGGTTTTTATGCTAGTGATAAAGTAGAAATAGGTGCAATTCAAAACAGTGATAAAGAACTTGAGAAAATAATAGGTCTTGGTTTTGAAGTAGTTTTATCTAAATATGAAAATAATCCTATAGTACTTGATTATTATGCTTTGTGCTTTTTATATGAGATATTTTATAAAGATAAGAACTTTGAAGAATTAATACATAAAAATATAAGAGATAAAGATAAATTAAATAAAATAGGGAATATTAAGTATTTATTAGATTATATCGGTAGTTTAGATTATTATTTAAAAGAATATTTAGAAAGTCACATATATCTTTTAGATAAGTTATCTAAAGACTTAAATTTAGTTAAGAATAATTGGGATAATTATATTAATAGAATTAATGAACAAAGAGTAAGTATAGTTTATCAAGAAGTAGACAAATTTATGGAAGAATATAGAGGAAAATTTTATTTTGAACCTTATAGTGTTTTATATAAAATAATTCGTAAATATCATTTAGAGAATGTATTTGAACTCGAAGAAGAACTAGAAGAATTTGATTTGAAAGATAATGAATATTTAAAGCAAAAATTTACTTCTGATATGGATAAATTAATAAAAGAATTATTTATGGAAGATATAATCGTTACTGATAATAGTGATTATAATGTGAATAGTGGAAAAGTTGTTTCATTTAAAAAGAAATAGAACTGCTTGATCTATTTCTTTTTTATATTACATAAAAGAATATTACACTAATTACTGAAGCTAGTATTGCTACTAACATAATAGCAGAAACAATCTTTACCACTTTTTGATTCATCAATTTCACCTCACTTTTAATTATATATAAAAAGTCTATTTTTGTAAAATAAATTTAGGTAAATAATATTTATTTTTGAATAATATTTACTAGGTGATTATAATGGATTTAAAACTTAAAAAAGTAAAGACTAAAGTAACTAACAAACTAGCAGAACAAAAGAAAATATACATCTTCTTAATAGTAGTAATGTCTATAGGTTTACTTCTTGGTATTATTTATGCTGTTATTTTAAATAAAAGTGATCATGCACTTGTAACTACTAGTTTAGACAGTTTCTTTACTAGTATTAAGAATAATGATATAGATTATAAGAGTGCATTAATTAATAGTTTAATAGGAAACATCTCCTTTGTAACATTTATTTTCTTATTAGGTATATCTATTATAGGAATACCCCTAATAATATTTAGTTTAGCATCAGTTTCCTTTATATTTGGTTTTTCTTTATCTTCTATTATCTACACATATCATTTTAATGGCATTTTAAAGGCCATTACTTATCTTTTTCCACATCAGTTGATTACTTTATTAATGTCACTATTTTTAGGCTTCTATGCCCTTTATTTTGGTATTAAATTATTTAAATATTTATTTAGAGGTATAGATATTAATCTAAGAAGTTCTATGAAAAGATATATACAAGTATATGTAACAGTTCTTTTAATATTTATAACTTGTAGTTTTATAGAAGTATTCTTATCTCCAGCTTTAATAAAATTAGTCGTTTAAGTTAACAGTTCAATTCTATCTTTATTAGAATAATAATGTTGAATATATAAATATTATCATTTCTAAAGTCTTTTCTCATCCTCTAATATTAAATTACCATTTATATGTCTTTTTAAAGCTTGTTTGTATACTTTCGTATAAAGAGGGATTCCTCTCTCTTGAAGAAAGTTAATAACTTCTTCTTTTTCTTCTCTTGTTACTTCGTATGGCTCATCATTAAGCATAAAGATAGTAGTACCATTAAGTTCACTAGTTATAAATAACATACAATCATTATCAAATCCAGAAATTACATTATTATTAAAAAAGTCTCTTATTGCCAGTAAAGTATCTTCATTTCTTTCCTCACTTTTACAATAAGCATCAACAAATTTTCCAGGACTTAATTTAGTTTGAAGGAAATAGTCTAATAGTTCAAATTTTCTAGTATTACCATCCTTATCGAAACAACCATTTTTTATTTGATTAGCTATAGAAACTACATTATCTTTTGAATATTCGCTATTAATATTTTTTCTGCTATTATGACTTTTTTCTTTTATTGCTAAATATAAAGGATTATCTAAATCTTTAAGGCGCTCTAAATATATATAATAATCTGATCTATTAATCCCCATTAAACAACAAAAATCATTAACTGATTTAATATTACTATCAAGAAATAATGTGAAATCAATACCATTTAATATATTTTCTAATTGTTTTGATTTTTCCTTATCATCTTTTATTTTAATTCTTTCTTTGGCTTCTTCCAATTTCTCACTAATACTTTTTTCTAAATTTTCTTTTTCTACATCAGTTAAATTATTTCTATAAGTTGATATGAAACTTCTAATATCACATTTATGTAAATTATTGTTTCTAATAATAATTTCAATTATTTCTTCATTATCTTCTTTTTCTATAATACTAAATCCAGTTGAGAAGTGAAGAAAAAAATATTTTTTACTAAGACTTTCTATAGCGTTCCTTACTTTAAAAGTTATTAAATCATATGATTGTCTATCCAAATAACCTTTAGTGAATAGATAGTCAATTTTATCTAAATATATACGATTAGATAATACCAGCTTTTCAATTTGTTCATCATTGTTAGAGCTTTTAATTTCAGAAACAATCGTAAATAATTTATCATTTTTTGCTTTAGACTGATCTTTACTTAAAGAACTAATGGCAGTAATTCTATGTTTTAGAGTTTCAATACTTATATTTAAAAATAGTAAACCATATGCTTTTACATAATCTAAAAAAGTATCATAACTAATATTATACCTTTTTAAAAAAATTCCAATTCTTTTAAGATGACTATTAAGTTCACATCTATTACTAATAGTAAAATATGTATAATATGCTTCTTTAATTACTGATTCATTATTATATGCCAAAACTGCTAGATTCAAATCATCAATTCTATCAATAATCCCTTTGTCCATAAAAATTCCCCCTTTTCAAGTATTTTATATTATACCACATTTTAAATTGAAATCCAAGAAAAAATATAGTATAATTAGTACGAATTAGAGGTGGTATCTATGAAGAAAGTAGTAGTAGGAATAAGTGGTGGAGTAGATTCATCTGTCGCTGCAATTCTTTTAAAAGAACAAGGCTATGATGTTATTGGTTTATTTATGCGTAATTGGGATAGCTCTATTAATAATGATTTCTTAGGCAATCCTAATCTAGGCAATAATATATGCCCACAAGAAGAAGATTATAATGATGCTAAAGCTGTGTGCGATAAGTTAGGAATACCTTTACATAGAGTAGATTTTATTAAAGAGTATTGGGATGATGTTTTTACTTATTTCTTAGAAGAATTAAAGAAAGGAAGGACTCCTAATCCTGATATCATGTGTAATAAATATATTAAGTTTGATTTATTTGTTAAAGAAGCGAAAAAGCTAGGGGCTGATTATATCGCTACAGGACATTATACAAAAATAGAAAATGGTAGACTTATGAGAAGTCATGAACATAATAAAGATCAGACTTATTTTCTATCTCAAGTATCTAAAGAACAACTTAAAAACGTTTTATTTCCACTAGGAGATATTAAAGATAAAAAAGAAGTACGAGAGATTGCCGAAAAATATGGTTTAATTACTGCTAAGAAAAAAGATTCTACTGGTATTTGTTTTATAGGTGAAAGAAACTTTAAAAACTTTCTTAAGAATTATTTACCCAATAAAAAAGGGAATATTGTTAATATAGATACTAACGAAATATTAGGAGAACATATTGGTCTTATGTACTATACAATAGGACAGAGAAAGGGTCTTGATATTGGTGGTACTAAAGATAAGTTATTTGTTGTTGGAAAAGATTTAAATAAAAATGTTTTATATGTCTCAGAAGGGGAGGATAATGAATATCTTTATTCAGATAGTGCTGTTTTAGAGACTATTAACTTTAACTGCGATGAAAGACCTTTAGAGTGCACTGCTAAATTTAGATATAGAGCGCCTGATGTACCTGTTAAACTAGAATATCTAGATAATGGAGAAATAATCGTTAGATATAATAATGTTAAAGCAGTAACTCCTGGACAAGCATGTGTTTTTTATGATGGAGAATACTGTTTAGGTGGTGGAATTGTTAAAGAAGTTAGAAAAGATGATAAAAAACTCTGGTATTTACTTTAAAAGAGATTATCTCTTTTTTCTTTTTGTAAAGTATTTTACACAGATTTTACTTGACTAAACTTGTCAAACTAATTAAAATGTATTATAGGTGGTGTGTGACATGAAAGAATTAAATATATTATTAAGTGAACTTGGAATTTCAAAGGTAAGGCTTGCTAAGTATTTAGGAGTATCAAGACAAATGTTATATAACTATTTAGCAATGGATAGCCTATCACAATGGCCTAAAGAAAAAGCAGTTAGACTACTTGCCTTATTAAATATAGAAGATGAAGAAGGCGTAAGTGGTATTACTGTAACAAGTGATTACATTATTGAAGTTGAAAATAGATTAAATGAAGGAGTAAAAGACTCATCAAATAGAGAGGTATTAGCAGACCTTAAATGTTTTAATAAAAAAGAACAAGAAATAATGGCTGATATAATTAATCTATTAAAAGAAAAATTATCAGAAGATAAGACAAAAACTACTTATAATACATATGTATATTTATATCATTATTTACAATCAATGGAGACTGCTGATGAATTAAGATATATTTTGGCTTATATGTCTAAATCTATGGGATTTACTGATCCAATGGAATTTACTTTTGATAAAGATAAACAGTTTATATTTGAAAGTATACTATTTTCTGCAATGACTCTATATCATAATGGTGGTGC
>CAMMMG010000048.1 GCA_946497925.1 uncultured Mycoplasmatota bacterium | reverse complement strand
TATCCTATACTCTTATGGATTGTTATTGGTTTAGATTTATCTTGATTATAGATATTTAAGTAGCCTATGTAGATAGCAAAGCATGCTAGTAATGGTGTTATACCTGCTGTTATTGAAGTACCTGCTCTTAATATAAATTGAGCGAATGGAGCAGATAGGTTTGATTGCATGAAAGCAGGAACCATAACTGGAGCGAATATTTGCCATTTAGCACTTGGGGTTGGCACAAAGAGATTTGCTAGTCCTATCATTATGATTGCAAATATTATTAAAGGTAATCCAGTAAAGCCTATATTACCTATAGCATTAGCACACCAAGATGCAATTACTGTTCCTATGTTTGTTTCTCTAAATACTGATGTAAACTGTGCTACTACAAAGATAAGCATTAATATTTCTCCCATAGGAGCGAATGTTTCTTTACAACCATTAATTATATCTTTATCATTTTTAATACTTTTAGCACCAATTCCATAAGCAATACCTACTAGTGCTAAAAGTAGAGCCATCATGTAAGTAAATCCATCTTGGAAATATGAATTTGGACCAAATAATTGACCTAAATAAGTATCTTCTTCCATATCAAGTAGCATTCCTGAATATGGTAAATTTGGTATTATCGAATATATAAATAATATGACAACTACTATTCCTGTTATGATAGCAGCTTTAAGGCCTCTTTTTTCACGTCTTTCTTTTTCTATTTTTTGTTGTTCCAACTCTTTTGCATCTATCTCATCTATTACTACTAACTCTTCTGTCTTTGATAGTTCTTCTTTTTCTTTATATTTACCAAGACGTGGAGCGATTATCTTTTCAATTATAATAGTTCCAACTATTGATAAGATAATTGAAAAAGCGATTATGATGAAGAGATTTGATGTTAAACTAATATGGGCAGAGGCATCTATAAGACGTGCTGCTGTTGTAGTATCTGGTATTAAGTTTACTTCCATACTACCTACAAATATAGATACTCCATAACCAAAACTAACTCCTGCAAAAGCAGCGATTATACCTAAATGGGGATTTCTATTATTAAGTAAGAATAACATAGCAGATATTGGTATTAATATAACATAACCTACATCATTTATTAATGATGATATAGTTGCTAAAAATATAACAATAAATGTTAATATTTTATTATCTATTTTAATTAAACATCTTTTACATAAGGTATCTAAAAAACCAGTTGATTTTGCAATACTAAGACCAAATAATGTTAAAAGTAACATACCAAGGGGAGCAAAGGATAAGAAGTTTGTCATAGCATTACTAAAAATATATTTCATGCCATCAAAGTTTAACATATTTTCAACTGTTACTAAAGTATTCTCTAATTCATTAGTAGTAGGACTTATAGTATTATAAGTTGCTTGCATCTGTAATCCAGATAAAATAGCACTTAGAATTAATAAAAGAAAAGTAAGAATTAGATAAACTGTAATAGGATGAAAATAGAATTTTTTTAGTTTTAATTTTCTTTTATTACGCATTATTATTCTCCTTTTCTATAATCTTTTTTATTTTTTTATTTAGTTCTATTCTTGGAATGAAAACTAATCTACCACAGTTTCTACACTTTAGTTTAATATCAGCGCCTAATTTTACTATTTCCCAGTCATTCGCACCACATGGATGACCTTTTTTTAATACTAGTCTATCTCCTAATTTATAGTTTTTACTTTCCATTACGAACCTCCATATGTGTTTGTGGCATCTTAATACCAGCTTTAGTTAGGGCATCTTGTAAATCTTTTCTCATCTTTCTTTGAATATCAAAGTCTTTTCCTGTTTTTGTTTTAACGGCAACTTTATATGTTACAGAGTTTTGATCTACCATTTCAACACCCCATAATTCAGTTTGTCCTTTGAGAAAGTCATAGGTTTTATCAATAGTAGCCATTGTTTTTTTAATAACTTTTTCTACTTTATCTAAATCATTATCAGAATCTACTGCTATAGTAACTTCTGCTAATGCTGGATTTAAACTATAGTTAGTAACTTCTGTTATCATATGATTAGATATGATTTGAACTGCTCCTTTGTAATCTTTGATTCTTGTTGTTTTAAGTCCCATAGCTACGACATCTCCACGGAACCCATTAATCATAACATTATCTCCAATTTCAAATTGGTCTTCCATAACTATGGAAATACCAGCGATAAAGTCCTTGGCTAAATCTTGGAAAGCTAGAGTTAAAACAGCAGCAACTATTCCTAAACCTGCTAAAATACTGCTAACATCAATACCAAAACTATTTAGTATTATTAGAATTGTTAGGAATATTACAATATATTTTAGACAGTTATTTAGAATACTTAATGTGGTATTAACACGTTTTTTATTCTTGTTATTTAAATTTTTATAATGTAGAGCTTTATTCAGAAAATATGTTAATACTTTGTAAAAGATATAGGCAAGTCCTATATATATTATAGGTCTTACTATATATATAAATATTTCTGAAGCAAAAAAATCTTTCAAGGGGATTACCTCCTTTATTTATCTAAATGCATAATTTCTAGTATTCTTGTTAAATCATTAGCATTAGTAAAACTTATTTCTAATTTGTTTTCTTTTATTTTTACTTTAGTTCCTAATTTTTCACACAAATCATTCTCTAGATAGGAATATTCATTTTCTTTTTTTGTTATTTTTCTTTTAGGTAATTCCTTCTTACGATGATATTCTTCATTAGAGGTTGTTAACTCTTCTAGTCTTCTAACACTAAGATTTTCATTTATTACTTTATCTGCTAGACTTATAGCTTGGTCTTTATCTTCTAGTTTACTTAGAACTCTAGCATGACCCATGCTGATTTCACCTTTCATAACTTCATCTTTTATTTCGTTAGGTAAAGTTAAAAGTCCTAGCATATTTGTAATGTGACTTCTTGATTTTCCTACTTTTTTTGCTAATTCGTCTTGGGTTAGATTTAATCTCGTCTTTAGAGAATTATAGGCTTCTGCTTCCTCTAAAGCACTTAAGTTTTCTCTTTGTAAATTTTCAAGAAGGGCAATTTCCATCATTTCTTCATCAGTAAAATCTTTTATAATCGCTGGTATGGTTGTAAGTCCTGCTAATCTTGAAGCTTTAACACGACGTTCTCCTGCTATTATTTCATATCCTTTTATACTTTTCTTGGCAATTATTGGTTGAAAAACACCATGTTCTTTGATAGAAGAAGCTAATTCATTTAGGCTTTCTTCATCAAAGTTCTTACGAGGTTGATAAGGGTTACTTCTTAATTCATCTAAATTTATATTTACGATTTTATCTTTAGGAGTTGTTGTAATTATTTTTTCTTCCATTTCTGTCATGTTTAAAGGCTCATTATTAAACAACTCTTCAAGACCTCTACCTAAAGCACGCCTTTTATTTTCCATTTCTATCAATCACTTCCTTTGCTAAGTTTAGATAAGCTTCTGAACCTTTACTTTTTGGATCATAGACTATTATAGGTTCACCATGCGATGGAGCTTCTGTTAATCTTATTAATCTTGGTATAATAGTATTATATACTTTTTCTTTGAAGAATTTTCTAATGTCATCTACTACTTCAAAACCAAGATTTGTTCTTGAATCTAACATTGTAAGGAGCACTCCTTCTATATCAAGATTAGGATTTAATTGTTTTTGAGCTAGCCTAATTGTATTTAGTAATTGCATTATTCCTTCAAGAGCAAAGAATTCACATTGAACTGGAATAATAACAGAATCACTTGCAGTTAGGGCATTAGTTGTGATTAATCCTAATGATGGTGGACAATCTATTATTATGAAATCAAAGGTTTCATCTTCTAATTCCTTTAAATGATATTTTAGTTGTGCTCCTTTGGCAAAACCTGGTTCACTTTGACTTTTTTCAAGAAGTTCAATATCAAGTCCTGCTAAATTTATTGTTGCTGGTAAGACATATAACTTTTTATATTTAGTTTTTAACATTGCATCTTTAGTACTACATTTATTAGTTAAGACATCATATATACTTAGATTTATATCTCCTTTATTAATCCCTACACCAGTAGTTGTATTACCTTGAGGATCTAAGTCTATTAATAATACTTTTTTTCCAAGAAATGCTAGTGATGCAGAAAGGTTAATACTCGTTGTTGTCTTTCCTACTCCACCTTTTTGATTTACTAAAGAAATTACCTTTGCCATTTTATCACTCTCTTCTCTTATTTGTCTTAATTATTGTATCAAAAATATGTTATTATGAAAAGAAAATTATCTAAAAAAGTAGATTTAACTCTACTTTTAGCCTTCATTATTTTCTTTTGATATTTTTATTGTGATTTGATAGTTATTAATAAGGTCTACTTCTTCACTATCTACTTTGAAGCCACTTTCCTCAATTTTCTTTAGAGTTTCTCTTACTAAATTTATAGATTCATTTAAACTATATTTTGGTTTTATATTAGTCTCTGTTATTTTATTATTTTGAATGCTATCTTGGAAAAGTGGATTATGAGCGAATGGATTATTAAAAGTATTAATAGATTGTGAAGGTGTTTGCGTAGATGCTGGTTCGTTATTAACTCCTGATAATAAATTATCCATAGAAGTGCTTGTAGAATCTTCTAATTTTTTAGTTTCGTTTCCTAGGTTAAAAGGATCAACGTTGTTAATTTGTGGTTCTGTTGGCAATGGTGTATTAAATATAGGAGTTTCTCCTTTATTACTTCCCTCGTTAGGTGTCTCTTCTTCTTTTTCTGGTGCGAAAAATTTAAACGCTGTTTGTGGTTCTTCTTTTTTCTCTTCTTTAGGAGTCACTTTTAAAAATTCATCTATATTTGTTTTGTTTGCATCATTTTCTTCTATATTTATATCTTTAGCATTATCTTTTATAGCATTAATATCAATTTGTTTATTGGCAGTACTTTCTAAGTTTTCAGTAATATTAGGAACATCATAGTCGATAAATTTAGGTGGTGTTGAATAATCAATTCCTACGCTTTGATTGAAATTATTTTGAGGAGATGAAGATGTAACAGGGTCGTTCGAAGAGTTTGATGGCATTAAAGATTCAACTGAACTAATATTGGTATTAACAGGTTTTGGGTTTAAAAGATTATCAATATCTGTAGGTGTTAGTTCTTCTTTTGGTTTTATCTTCTCTTCTAATTCTCTAACTGTTAGTTTATTATCTATTACTTCTTTTAATAATTTCTTTTGTGTATCAGCATCAGGAGCATTTAAAAGGGTTCTAGCATGACGTTCTGAAATTTGATCTTTTAATAGGGCATCTTGAACTTCATCTGTTAATGCTAATAGACGTAGTTTATTGGCAACAGCACCTTGACTTTTACCCATAGTTTTAGCTAGTTCTTCTTGAGTCATTTGGTCTAGTTCAAGTATCTTTTGATATGTTTTAGCTTCTTCAATTGGATTTAGGTTTTTACGTTGTAAGTTTTCAAGAAGTGCTACTTTACTACTTTCTTTATCATCTAAATTACGAACAATTGCAGGTATTGTAGTAAGTCCTGCCATAGCTGATGCTTTATAACGACGTTCTCCTGCTATTATTTCGTATTTATTACCAATATTTCTAACAATAATTGGTTGGATTACACCATGTTCTTTAATAGAGACTGCTAATTCTTTTAAAGCTTTTTCATCGAATACTTGTCTAGGTTGAAATCTATTTGGAATTATATCATCTAAATGTAAATATACAACTTCATTTTCTTTATTATCCATATACATACCCTCTTTATTCTATTCTTTTTATTTTTTTACTAATCTCATTATATCATCAATTGGACTAGTTTGCTAGGCTTTATTTTTTATTTGGGTGTAAAAATTTTTTGTGGGTAAAATAATGGTTATGTTATACTTATCTAAAG
>CAMMMG010000047.1 GCA_946497925.1 uncultured Mycoplasmatota bacterium | reverse complement strand
TTTCTAGAAAGGAACAACTTCTTTATTAACTTGTTTATTAATAAAATGTTGGATAACTAATAAAACTATACCAAGAATAATACCAATAAATGTAATCATATAGAATGTATCAATAACAGGCTTTAAGATAATAGCAGCGTTTGCAACACTAGACATTCTATCACTTACTAAAGCCATTAATCCATTAAATAATAGAGTAGATATCGCTACTGTTATAGAAACAATACCAATATATTCTAAAAAGTTCTTCTTCTTAAAACTACTTATAAATAATAATACTGCAATAACTGCGATTATTATATAAAGGGTAGTATGTAAATTATCATCCCTACAAAGCTTAATAATATCAACTAAAAACTGTCCACTACTAGACACTTCACCATTACTATCATCACTACTAGTTCCATTAATAACAATACTTAAATTATTATTAATCGCTTCATTTGCATAACTTTCTAATTCACTTTTCTCATTATCATCCAAATTAAGTTCATATTTCTCATTTGCCTTATCAATAAATTCTCTAGTCTCCTCATTAACTTCAATACTACCGTTATTTAAATAAGCATCAATTCCTTGTTGTAGTATTTCATTAACATAATCTTTCGCTTCATCTGTTTGTAAAATAGAATCAACTTGTTCCTCTGAAACACCATAACTATTTGCATAATTATAAATCTCTTGCCCATAATCAGTTTCCTTAAAATCATTAACTACAACCTCGTAATCAATACTATCAAGTATTTCTCTTGTAGAACTTGGACTTGTTAGACTACCTACAGTAAATACCGTAATAGTAACAATAACTGCAATAAATAAAGCAATTGTAAGTAAATAATTAATAAAAGTTCTCATAAATTCCTCCTTCTTTGCCCTTATTATAGCACGCGTTTAACAGTTTATAAATATATAAATTTATGTTATCATTAAATAGAAATGAAGGTGTACTTATGAAAGAGAAAATTAAAAGATATAATCCTGATATAAGACGTGGGCTAACTAGTAAGGAAGTAGAAGAGAGATTTACTAATAATTTAGTTAATTTTAATACTGATGTAAAAACTAAAAGTGTTAAAGAAATTGTAAAAGAAAATGTCTTTACTCTATTTAATATCATTAATATTGTCCTAGCAGTCGCTATAATATCAGTAGGCTCTTTTAAAAATTTAACCTTTATAATTATAATCGTCCTAAATACTTTAATTAGTACAATTCAAGAGTTAAGATCTAAATATACAATAGATAAGTTAAGTGTAGTATCAGAGCATAAGATTAAGGTAATAAGAGATTCAAAAATAGAAGAAGTATCTCTTGATGAAGTAGTACTTGATGATATCGTTAAATTCACTAGTGGTAATCAAATAGTAGTAGACTCTATCATTAAAGAAGGAGAAGCCCTAGTAGATGAGTCATTTATTACAGGAGAAGAAGAAAATGTTTTAAAAAAAGAAGGAGATATGCTTTTATCAGGTAGCTTTATTGTAAGTGGTACTTGTACTTGTAAAGTAGAGCATATTGGTTATGATAACTATACTGCTAAAATAAGTAGTGATACTAAATATATTAAAGAAGTATCTAGTGAAATTATGAGAAGTTTAAATAAAATAGTTAAAACTATTTCTTTTGTCATCATCCCTTTAGGAATACTTTTATTTGCAAGACAAATGTTTCTTCCTGATAATACTTTTGAAAATGCTGTTGTTAATACTGTCGCCGCTCTTATCGGTATGATACCAGAAGGTTTAGTATTACTAACAAGTACAGTCTTTGCCGTTAGTGTTATAAGACTATCAAAGAAAAAAGTACTTGTCCAAGACTTATACTGTATTGAAACACTTGCAAGAGTAAATGTAATTTGTCTTGATAAGACAGGAACAATTACAGAAGGTGTTATGGAAGTAAAAGATGTTATAGATAAAGAAATGTCTAAAGTAGAGTTAAAAGATTTACTTGGAACTATAGTTCATATTATAGATGATGATAATCCTACTGCCAAAGCTTTAAAGAATGCTTTTTATAATAAGAACACTTTAGATTATGAGAAAATTGTACCATTTAATTCTACTACTAAATGTTCAGGACTTGTGTTAAAGAATGGAAAAGCGATTTTTATAGGAGCCCCTGAGTTTTTATTAAAAGATTATAAGAAATATAAAGATGAAGTGGATAATCTAACTAGTTATGCTAGAGTAGTGGCAGTGGTAGAGTATAGTAATTATAATAAGAAAAATGAAAAACAAAAATTACTAGGTTTTGTCCTACTTCAAGATAAGATTAGAAAAGAAGCAGAGTCTACGATTAAGTACTTTAAAGACCAAGGAGTTAAAGTTAAGATTATCTCAGGTGATAATAAAAATACAGTTTTAAATATCGCTAAACGTGCTAAAGTAGGGGATAACTTAAAAGCGATAGATTTATCTACTTTAAATAGTGAAGAAGAAATTAGAGACTCAGCTTTAAAATATGATGTTTTTGGTAGAGTTAAACCAGAAGAAAAACACATCTTAATAAAAGCCTTAAAAGATGCTGGTAATACCGTTGCTATGACAGGAGATGGTGTAAATGACTGTCTTGCTTTGAAGGAAGCAGATTGTTCTATCGCTATGGCTAGTGGTACAGATGCTGCAAGAAGTGTCTCACAACTTGTCTTATTAGACTCTAACTTTGATTCTATGCCTAGTGTTGTTTTAGAAGGAAGAAGAAGTATAAATAACTTACAAAAATCAGCATCCCTTTTCTTAGTTAAAACAATATATGCCGGACTACTTGCATTCATCTTTCTATTCTTAGAAGAATCATATCCATTTATCCCGGTTCAGTTAACTTTATCAAGTGTAGTAACTATAGGAATACCGTCATTTATACTAGCTTTGGAGCCTAATAAAGATAGAGTAGAGGGTAACTTCCTAATCAATGTCTTGAAAAAAGCCGCTCCACCTGCCTTTGTTATCGTTATAAATATTGTTATTATTACTTTATTTGGTAGTGCTATCGGTCTAACTTATGCTAAAGTATCAACACTATCTTTAACAATTACTGCCTATGTATCATTTATTCTTTTATATAAAGTATGTCAACCATTTAATAGAGTTCGTCTAATTCTCTTTGCACTAATGTTCTATTTATTCATCTACTGTATTATGAACTTAACGACACTTTTCTCAATTACTCATTTTGATTACTTAATGATATTTATAACCTTTATTCTAATGTTTGCATCTCACGAACTATATAAACTATTTGAATTATTAGTAGATAAAATTGTTAAAAAGTTAAAAATATAAATGCTTCGAAAATTTTTGGAGCATTTTTTTATTTATAGTTAATTATTATTATAGGAGGTGATGACAGTAAAAAGAAACTACGGTTTTGACAACGAATGGGACTTCTTCAACTACCTTAACGGTAAAAAAGTAGGAGAAGTAAATCTTATGTTTAGAAAGTTCTTGCTTGCCAACTTTCCGTATATTAACAATGATATGAAAATAACTGCCTATGTTAATTTTGATAGGACTAAAGAAGATATTTGGATTAGAGTAGGTAAAGTAAAGAAATCCATTAGTATTAAAATGGGTAAATGTAATACTGTTCATAATGAATATATCTATAATTTAACTAAGTTCTTAGAAGAAGAAAAAGTTCCCACTAAGATTATAGATATAATACTAGATTATTTCTTTGCTGATGGTACTCGTAATGGAACTGGTAAAAGAACTTTAACTTTTCCTGATTATAAGTTAAAACTTAAAAGAAAAATTAGAAAAGTTAATAAGTATTTTATGAAACATGAAGATTTGCTTATTAAACTAATTAATAGATTTGTAATAGGTAAGACTGATATCCTAATTCATGGTACTGTTGATGATTTTTCTTATGTTACTAAAGATGAAATAATTAAGTTCTTGCTTGAATGTAAAAATGAACCATCATCAACAATTCACTTTTCTCATCTAATATTTGCTGCCAAAAGTCGTAATAATCAGATTGATAAATTTATAGTCCAGATTAAATGGTACAATTTGAAAGATGACATTGCAAGAATCAGAGGGAAGTAGTATACTTGTAGATATAAAGATAGTATTCAATAGAAAGGAATATAATATAAGTATGAATAATGCAAAAAAAGTTACAATTATGTATTATGAAATGTTTGATAAACAAACTGGTTATAAACTTTTAGAAACCAATGACATTAATAAAATTAATTGCGAACAAGGAATTAATAAATTTTCATTATATAATTGCTATGAAGTAATAATAGATGGAATTAAATACTATTTTGTGACTAATAAAAGTAAAAAAATTCATTTTGGAGAAATATTGACTCTTGAAGAAATATTAAAAGATGAAAGAATATCTAGGGAAGACAAAGAAATAGTAAAAGCCATTACTAAAAATCCAAACAGAAAATTTTTTCTAAATGCTAATAATGAAATAGAAATGTATTTTAATGATATAGAATTAAAACCAAATAGAATTATTCCTTTTGATAAGACCAATATAATTGAAGCTTCACAAGTACTATTCCCTTCATATGAGTGGTATATAGAATATACTAAGCATAATGAAGAAGAAACTTATTTAAAATCAACATTTTATAGTGATAAAATTTATCGTTATGACCCAACTATTGATAAATATAGATTTGTTAAAGTTGCAAAAATAAAAGATAATGAAAAAGAACAAATTATACCTATAGAAAAAGAGAAAGAATGGCACATAAGTGAAAATTCATATATAAGAGATGAAGTAGATGCTGCTATAGATTCTTCTATCGCTTATATTGCAGGCGAAGATAACCAACAAAATATGTTTGAGTGCTACACAAGACTTTATCCATTTAATACTGAAAATTCCTCCGCTGTATTTGCAATTAATAAAGAGTACATTGAAAATAATGATGTTCTTTCTATAACTGGCAGTGGAGATGCTTCATTAGATTTATTTTTAAACGGTGCAAAAACTGTTACTTGTTTTGACATAAATGGATTAGCTAAATTTCTTGCAGTATTAAAATTTTCATTCATAAAAGCAGGCATTAGTTATGAAGAATATGTTAATTTTTTTAGTGCAGACCCGCGCAAGTTTGAAGACTATTTTAATTTCGATATATATGAAAAATATTCTAATAATATACTAAATGAAAAAGTTAAAAAATATTGGGATAATATAATTAGATATCTTAAAATAAACAATATATCATTGAAAAAAGATAAACATACATTGTTTTATAATACTCATGATACTTTTTTTGGTTTATTTACAAATTCTTCTTTTTCTGTTAAAGGGTCATATTTAGAGAATGAAGAATCATTTAAGAGATTACAAGATATACTAAAACAAAAAAATATTAAGGATTTAACTTTAGTAGATGTTTCACTATTTGATATAGATAAAGTTCTTGTAGACAAAAAATATAAATATATATATCTGTCAAATGTTCTTGATTTTTCTGATTATTATTTCAATGACTGTAATTATGTAGAAAGTAAAGAAAAATTTAAAGAATACATTGTAAATAATTTATCTGTTTTATTAGATGAAAATGGTCTTATTGATGTTTCGTATGTAAAAGATAGTTGGTCTTTAGGAAACATAGAAACAACATTACAAGTTTTTCCAACTGATGAAGGATATAATCTACAAAGCTTAGTTCCTTATAGTGAAGATAGAGTATTATCTATAACTAGTAGTGAATTAGTAAAATCTAATGATTATAGAAAATGAAAAAGACCTGTGATTAAACAGATCTTTTTAACTTCTTATATAATGGCGGAGTAGGAGAGATTTGAACTCTCGCGCCAGTTGCCCGACCTACACCCTTAGCAGGGGCGCCTCTTCAGCCTCTTGAGTACTACTCCAA
>CAMMMG010000046.1 GCA_946497925.1 uncultured Mycoplasmatota bacterium | reverse complement strand
TTTATATTCTTGAATCAATGATATCATATTTTGACTATTTTGTTCAATAACCTTGTCGAACAGGTCTATTATATAAATTCTAATTAAAGCTTCACCAAATAATCCCATTAGTCCTCCTACTAGGAAAGCAGTAACTGCATATTTAACTTTATTTTCTTTAGGAGTATGTTTTTTTACTAAAGCTTCATATTTTCTATTAGTCATATATTATCACCTAATAATATAGTGTTCTAAAAAATAATATTTATACAAAAAAGAAGAGAAAGTTTAATCTCTTCTAAGTATTATATTTTTTATTTTATTGTTGCTACTAGACGGAAAGAATGGTAACTTCCTGAACCTCCTATTACATTAGAACTAGCCATAAAATCATATATACCTGCCCCTAAATCATTACTATAGTAACCGCCACGTAATAGCCAAGGGTACATTTCACCGATCATAATATGATAATCTCTATACCAACTACTTGTCTCTGATAAAGTATGAGATAAACAAACAGAGCCACTACAAGCTATAGTCTCATCACCATTTGTATATTTATCATAATACCTTACACCAGGCATAGAAACAAAACCACTATTTGCAATTATATCATTATAATTTCCCATTACATATTCCCAGGTTCCTCCACTCATATCATAGATTCCATAGATTGTTCCTGCGGTACTAGCTCCGGTTCCATTTATTTCTATATTATATTGGTATTGACACCCATAATCAGTATTTCCATTACTTGGACTTCCATAACTACACCCTGTTATATATTGATCACTTTTATTTTGATATATTTCTTTGTTATCTCCTGTAAAATTAGTATTGCCTAACTTGCCATATTTACTTTGACTTAAGTATGCCACTGCACCCCACTCACTATTCTTCATCATATGTGTATCTGTTGTACTGCTAAATCCATATCTATTCCCGTTATCATTCATTTTTTGTGATACCGTAAAAGCATTACTTACATTTATATTTCTCCAACTTGTAACATCTGGTTTTATCATGGCATCTAACTCTATTGTATTATCTCCTCCATCACTTGCACTTGGATTACTACTTGAAGTTTCAAACTTTCCTACCCAGATTCCCCTTAACTCTTCATCACCAAAGCTAAAAGCATCTGGTGTATACCAACTATCATCACTTATTCCTTCATTTACTATATATTTAGCAGTTCCTCTATCTTTTACATTTTCTGATACAAACTTTACATCTATCTCTCCTGGTAATGCTGCTGTTGGTGTACTATCTAAATATTCTCCTTGTTTTCCATAATAATTAGCACCATCAACGCTTCCTATTGTATAACTATATCTTGGTATCCATACCCACATTGTCTCTATATCATTCATACTTATTACGGTCCCTACATCTGCATTTAAATAATTACTTCTACTTGATTCACTAACTGTTACGGCATTTGCCCACATCAACTCATCATAGTTATACCAACTATTATTAACATTACTTCTATCTGCTTTTACCCAATTACTTCCATCATAACTAACTGCTATCATTCCATCATCTAACATTGGACTACTTGGACTATTACTTTCTCTATCAAAGCTTTCTACTACTATTTTACTTTGATATATTTTTCCTTGAGCATTATTATCTGCATCTTCATCTAACCACATATATAAGGTGTATGTTATCTCATCACTTGGTTCTAATACATCTTCTCCTATTATTTCAAAACTACCTACTCCATAGTTATTTACTTTTATTATTCCACTATCATAGCCATTATCACCTGTTATTTGCATCTTTAAATAACTATTACTTAATGTATTATTACTATCTTCTTCTAATGATACATGATAATAAGCATTTATATTACCAGTATTAGTGATAGTAAATGTATATGGTGTTGTCTTTAATCCTTGCTTATCAGTAAGCGGAGCGGTGTTATCTAGATTTATATTATCTCCTTCAGTAAAATCTACTTTTAGAATACCTGCTGTTAAACTTATCTTCTTATCTCCTTCTATAGTCATTGTAAGTAAAGCATAACTTGTTCCTATTAATGCTATTAAACTTATACTTATTACTATTATTGATATTATTATATATTTTCTCTTTGTCATAAGTAAGAACTCCTTTACTACTTAAAATACCCATTTATATATATTTTTATACTCTCTATTATCTATAGAAATTTTAACACATATAATACTTTTTATCAATTTAAAAAAGAATAGAATAAAACTACTCTATTCTCCTTACATGACAAAAGAAAGTAACTAAATTACTTATTTTATGAGTAAAAAATGCCCCCCCGGTAACATTTAGTAAACACAGAATTTTTGAAAATTTTACAGTTTGACGAATTATTTTACCCTGTAATATCATATTATTTCCCTCTTTCTTCTTTTTATTTCAATATATATGGATTTGATGCACTTCCATTACCTGATTTGATCATAACATTATTATTAAGCATAATAGTTGGTCTTATCTTTTTATAACCAGATGTAGTATTTATATCAATATATCCATTACTTTTAACAATATATGCTTCATAATCATTTGCTGCATTACCTGTTAATAACCACCATTCTGTTTCTTTTAGTCTTAAATAATTATAATTCTGACAACTCTTATCAGTAGTCGCTTTACAATTTGCATCTAATGATGCATTCATATAATCACTTGCTGTTAATAATCCTATCATTTGATTTTCTAATACATCACTACATTCTATAGCATTTGTATTGTTAGTTTCAGTAGCATTTCTTTTACCTATACATAGATTAAAACTTGCTAATTTTTCTTTATCATTTTTACTTAATATTTTTATATCATTTTTACTACTATATAAATCATCTAAAAATTCTTTTATTCTACTAATACGATAATCATTAAAGCCACTATTAAATCTTTTCGCTGGATTATATCTATCATCATAATAAGATGATAATGTAGAGTCCACTTCATTTAATATTAATAACAGCTTATTATCAGGTGTTACTTTAACAATTCTATATATAGCATTATCTAGACTAACATAGTTATTAACATCATCACCTCTATATACTTTTTCACCATTTAAATCATATAACCCATTCCCTGATGTTACTACTCCTTGTTCTAAAACAGCTTTATATAATTCTTTAGTAGTATAGTTATCACCACACTCTAAGTATGGAGTATAAATTATATTATCTCCTACTTTAGTAACTTCTACTCTACCACTACAGTTTTCTCCTTCTCTTAATTCACTTAATGGTTTCATAAGCTCTGCATCTGCTAGAGTATTAGCTCTTACAGTAATAGTTTCTCCTTCTTCTCTAGGTAATAAACCACTTTGAACTTCATAATACTCTATCGCTGCATTTTTTAAATCTTGTTCGATCTCTTCATAACTCTTATTACCACTGCCTAAAAAAGAAAATATTAAGATGATGATTAAAAATACTACTAAAATTCCTACTACTATTAACATCATTCTCATTAATTTCTTTTTCATTTCTTTATTATCTTTAACTGGCTTTGGAGATTCAGGTTGATTAGTATTACTAATTATCTCTTTACCTTTATTTTCATTCATAACAAACACACTCTCTTTCAAGTTAAGTAAATTGTAGCATTATTTTAAGAATATTTCAATTATTATGAGCTTCTTCTAATGATTTTAAAGTATCATAGCCCATTTTATTTATAACTTTATTCTTTTCTTTTAAGTGTTTTATTTGATTATTCAAACATAAAATAATGGCTTTATCTATATTTTGATATGCAAGAAGTCTTTCTTCTTCAATGCCTGGATAGGCTTTTCCTTGTTCTATTTTATCTGCTAAATAAATTATCTTTGCAAGTGTATCCATATTAGGATAACCAGTTGAATGATATCTAATTGCTAAAACCATATCATTAGTAAAGTTATATTTTTCTTTGACAATGACAGAAGCGATAAAACCATGAGCAAGGTTTTTATTTTCGCTATTTAATAATTCTTTAGGTAGATTGTATTTTTCAATGATTTTCTCATTTTCTTCTCTTGTAAATTCCTTACACATATCATGAGTTAGACCACAGACTTTACATTTTTCTATATCTGCATGATAATGTTTTGCTAGTCTTTTCGCTTCTTCCATTACTCTTATTGAATGATTATATCTATAATCAGATAAATTACTTCTTACATCTTTTTTTATTTCTTCTATATTCCACATACTATCACTTCAATAATATTATGCCATATTTATCTCTTTAGGTAAAGTAACTATTACTCTTGTTCCTTCTCCTTTTACTGAATTATACACAATATTTCCCCCGTGTTGTTCTATTATCTCTTTAGAAAGACTAACACCTAGTCCGCTACCTTTCTTTTTAGTTGTAAAAAACATTTCACTAACACTATTTAGAGTATCTTTATCCATACCTACTCCATTATCTTCAATTATTATTTTCATAAAATTATTATCACTTTCTAAACTTATTTTTATTTTATTTTCTTTTTTACTACTATCTTTCGCTTCAATAGCATTTTTTAAAAGATTAATAAAGACTTGTTTTAATCTATTATAATCCGCTTCTATATAAATATCTTGATCTGGCAAATTAAATTCAGATTTTATACCATTTTTTTTAAATATGTCTTCTAAATAATCTTTTAAATCTTCTAGTAACATAACTATATCCATTTCTTCTTTTTCTATCTTTATTTTTGTATAATCTAGAAAATCATCCATTAAGATTAATGTCCTTGTTATTTCATCTTTAATAATAGGAATATATTTCCTTACCTTTTTCTTATCATTAATATCTATCATATCTAAATAACCCTTACAAACAGCGATAGGATTTTTTATCTCATGAGTTACTTTAAACAAAGATGCTCTTAAATCTTTTTCTTTTTCTATTGTTTGCAAGTCATTATGTAATTCTACTATTTTTTCTCCTTTTGCAAATATAGATATGATTATGTTAGTTACAAAGTAAAGAGTTATTATAATAGTAAAGATATAAAATAAGTTTGATAAATAGGTCTTTTCTGGACTAATAAACCAGAAAACTGCTAAAGATAACATAAAACTCTTAATGATAATAAAATAGTTAACTACATTAATAGGTTTTAGTTTTTTTCTTACTAATAGAGAATATACAATTAAATAACAACTATATTCCAATGCTAAAAATAAAGGATTAATATTTAAAAATAGTGTTTCATAAATAATTAGTATTAATGATATAAAGATTGATAATGAAATTTTTCTTTTGTAATAACAAATAAGTAATGGAATATCAAATAAAATAATAGGATAATCATTATAACAACAAGTTCCATATCTTAAAACAAAATATAGTGATGAGATGATTGCTATTTCAAATCCTAAATCCTTTTCATCACAAGATAGATTCTTTTTATAGATTGTATATAATAGGTACAATGCTAATGGACAAAGTAGTAAAATAATACTTTCAATTATAACTTCAATATACGACATATTTCTCCCTCTTTCTAAAATAAGTATATGTCATAGTTTTGTAGAAATTTGTCGAAAAATGGAAAGAAAAAGAAAAATAGAGCTTAGCCCTATTTTAGTTCATCAATATATTTTTTTAATTGTTTAGATTCAGGTCCTAAGATAATCTTTAATTGATTATTAATCTCAACTATACCTTTAGCACCTAATTTCTGAATTGATTCTTTATCAACTTTAGAAGTATCCTTTAGGGTTACGATAAACCTAGATAGTTTAGATTCTGTACTGATAATATTATCTTTTCCGCCAAGATACTCTACTAGTTTATTTAAATCAATATTAGCATCTTTCTTATTGGCTTTTAGTACTGCTAGTAATATTATTAATATTACGGCAATAATTATAATATACTGAATATCTAATAAATTCATCTTTATATCACCTATTAACAATTATACTCTATTAGTAAAAAAAATAAAAGTTGTTTTTTCTAGTTGTACCTAAAGTGTTAAATAAAATTCAAAGTTCCCGAAAAATTTATAATGGGAACTTATTCTTTT
>CAMMMG010000045.1 GCA_946497925.1 uncultured Mycoplasmatota bacterium | reverse complement strand
AAAACTTGAAGAAGCGTGTTAGTAGTTATTTTAGAGGTAATGTAACTGGTAAGACAGCAATGCTTGTACAAGATATAGATGACTTTGAATATATTGTAACTGATAGTGAATTAGAGAGTCTTATATTAGAGATTAACCTAATTAAAAAATATGATCCTAAATATAATATCTTACTTAAAGATGATAAGAGTTATCCTTATATAGAGCTTACTAGTGAAAAATATCCTAGACTTAGAGTAGTTAGGAATGTTAAGAAAAAGAAAAAAGACCATAAACTATTTGGACCTTATCCTAATGTCACCGCAGCACGTAAAACAGTTAATATGATAAACCGTCTATATCCATTAAGAAAGTGTGAGAAATTACCTAAGAAAGAGTGTTTATACTATCATATAAATGAGTGTTTAGGTTATTGTATTAAAGATATAGATGATACTACTATTAAGTCTATGACTGATGAGATTACTAGCTTTCTTAAAGGTAATAGTAGTTTTATTAAAGAGAAAATTACAAAAGAAATGGAAAAAGCTAGTAATAGTCTAAATTATGAGAAAGCTCTCGAGTTAAGAGAAATGTTAACAGATATAGATATAACTTTAACTAAACAAAAAATAGACTTAAAGAAAAACTATAATTTTGATATCTTTGCCTATACTAAAGTAGATAACTATTTATCCATAACAGTCTTTTTTATAAGAGAAGGAATACTTTTTGGAAGACATCATGAAACATTACAGACTTTAGATAATGTAGTTGATGATATGGAAGAATATATCATTAAGTTCTATGAAAAAAATATTCTTGCTCATGAAATATTGATACCAGAAACCTTAAATGCAGAACTTTTAAGTGAATATTTAAAAGTAAAGGTTCATGTTCCAAAAAGAGGAGAACTAAAAAAACTAGTTGATTTAGCAGAAGAAAACTCTAAAGTAGTTTTAAATGAAGAATTAGAAACTTTAAAGAAAGATGATAATAAAAAGATGGAAGCTTTAAAAGAACTTAAAACACTTCTTGGAGTAGATTCTGTTTCAAGAATGGAAAGCTTTGATAACTCTCATTTATTTGGAACATACTATGTTGGTGCAATGGTTGTTTTTCGTGACTTTGAACCATTAAAGAATGATTATCGTAAATATAAGATAAGTACTGACGTTAAAGATGATTTAGGAGCGATGAGAGAAGTACTTTATAGAAGGTATTTTAAAGCTATTATGGATAATGAAGTGTTGCCTGATTTAATCGTTATGGATGGAGGAGAAACACAAGTAAATGTCTGTAAAGAAATACTTTCTAGTTTAAATTTATCTATTCCAATAATAGGTCTTAAGAAAGATTCACATCATAGAACTAATACTGTTATAGATAGTAATTATAAAATATTAGATATTAAAAGTGATAGTAATTTGTTTTTATATCTTTCTAAAATACAAGAAGAAGTGCATCGCTTTGCTATTTCCTATCATCGTAATATAAAGAGTAAAGGGCTGCTTTCTAGTTACTTAGATTTAGTGCCAGGAATAGGAGAAGTTAGACGTAAGGAACTACTTAAAAAATTTGGTTCTATGAAAAAAATGAGGGAAGCAAGTATAGAAGATTTAAGTGAAATAGTAGGAGATACTGTGGCAACTAATCTCTATAATGTCTTGCATGAGGAGGATGAAAATGAAAATAAATAGAAAAGGATTTACATTAATAGAATTACTTGTTGTACTCGTTATATTAGGCATATTAATAACTCTTGCTTATATGGGAGTATCACAATATATGAAGCAAGCTAGAGATACTGTCTATGAAGACTTTGAAAAAAATATTACAAGTGGTGTTACTAACTATTTAATAGATCATTCAGGCTCTATTCCAAGTGTTGGAGAATCTTTAGTTGTCGATGTAGAAAAATTAGTTTGTGAAGGATATATTGAAGATTTAGAAGATCCTAGGGAAGCTAGTAAAACATGTAATTTAGAAAGTTATGCTATTGTTAAAAGAAATAATGATACTAATTATAATATGGATATAGAATATTCTGCTTGCCTAAAATGTTCAGGATATGAAAGTCCTGCTTGTTCTAATTCTATTGATGGTATTAAAAGATTAAAAGCAGATGCATCTTGTGAGGTTAAATAATGGGTACTATTAAAGTAATGGATGAAATCCTTGCTAATAAAATTGCAGCAGGAGAAGTAGTAGAAAGATGTTTAAATGTTGTTAAAGAATTAGTAGAAAATTCTATTGATGCTGGGTCTACTGATATTAAAATAAATCTAATAGATTCTGGTACTAAGAAAATAGTAGTAAGTGATAATGGTATTGGTATGAATAAAGAAGATGCTACTCTTGCTTTTTCACGTCATGCTACTAGTAAATTAAAAGATTTAGATGATTTATTTAATATAAGCACTTTAGGTTTTAGAGGAGAAGCTCTACCATCTATAGCATCAGTTTCTCACATTTATTTACAAACTAGTAAAGATGGAGTAGGGACAAGTATCTCTTTAAATGGTGGTGTTATAGAAAGCGTTGAAAATAGTGATTTAAGTATTGGTACTACTATTGAAGTAAAAGACTTATTTTATAATACACCTGTAAGATTAAAGTATTTAAAGAATCTTTATACCGAACTAGCTTTAATAATAGAATATGTTAATAAAATGGCTTTATCTTATCCATCTATTAGATTTGTTTTAACTAATAATGATAAAGAACTTCTTAATACAAGTGGAGATGGTAATTTATTAAAAGTAATCTATGCTGTTTATGGAATAGATGTTACTAAAAAGATGATAGAGATAAGTGGTGAAAATGATGATTATGTTATATCTGGTTATATTGGTTATCCAGAAATAGCAAAGACTTCAAGAAATGTTATTACGACATTAGTAAATGGTAGAGTAATTAAGAATTTAGATTTAAATAGATGTTTAATAGACTGTTACCATACTTATATACCTAAAGATAAGTTTCCAATGATTGTTTTAAATATTGATGTAGATCCAATCCTTATAGATATTAATATACATCCTCAAAAGATGGATATTAAGTTCTCTAAGATGGAGAGTTTAAAAGAGTTAATTACTAAAGTGATTAGTTCTAAATTAAAAGAAGTACTTTTAGTACCTCATGCTAATATTAGAGATTTAAATACTATTTATGAAGTAGAAGATTCACTTCCTCTTAATACTATTAATTATGAATTAGATGATGAAGAAGTGCCTGTTAAAGAAACATCTCCTAATTTAGAAGAGTTATCTTTTGATTTTGATAATGATAATAAAATAACTGGTACTAAAACAGAAGAAGTAGTTGAAGAGGAAAAAGAAGAAGAGACTAATTATCGTATTAAAGAGATGATACCTGTAGGTATTGTTCATAAGACTTATATAATAGCAGAGAACTCTAGTGGTATGTATATAATAGATCAACATGCTGCAGCAGAGAGAATTAATTATGAGAAGGTTTTAAATGCCTTATTGAAAGATGATTATAAAATTATAGATTTATTAGTACCTATTAGATTAGAATATCCTAAAGATGAGTTTATTAGAATTAAGGAACATATGGATATTTTAAAAAGTATAGGTATCTCTTTAGAAGAGTTTGGTGATAATACTTTTATTGTTAGAAGTCATCCTACTTGGTTTTTTGAAGGATATGAAAGGGAAGCGATAGAAAAGATAATTGCTATCACTCTAGAAAAAGGTGAATTTGATAAAGAAAAATTCATCTATAAAACCGCTTCAACTATGGCCTGTAAAATGAGTATAAAAGCGAATGATTATCTAGATTTAAGCTCAGCTAAAATACTTTTAGATAATTTAAGAGGTTGTGATAATCCATTCACTTGTCCTCATGGCAGGCCAACTATTATTACATACAGTAATTATGACTTAGAAAGACTATTTAAAAGAGCGATGAATTAATTAAATTATTAGTTATAACTCCAAAAAAATACTAAAATATTTGATTTATTTGGAGTTGTGATATATAATAAACTCAAGAGGTGAATAAAATGGAAAGAAATGCTATGAAGAGTCTTATTGACTGGAAAAATAAAAAAAATAGAAAACCTTTACTTTTATATGGAGCAAGACAAGTGGGTAAGACATATTTAGTAAAAGAGTTTGGTAATAAATATTTTAAAGATATTATTTATGTTAACTTTGAAACTAATAATATAGTTAGTAATATTATTGACGAAAATATTGAACCTAGTTATATTATTAAAAATTTAGAAATAGTTTTTAATAAAAAAATAGATAAAGATAATACATTAATCTTTTTTGATGAAATTCAAAAAAATACTAGAGCTTTAACTTCCTTAAAATATTTCTGTGAGGAAGCAAGTGAATATTATATAATTGGTGCAGGTTCCCTACTTGGAGTGCATATAAATAAAAAAGATTTTTCTTTCCCTGTTGGTAAGGTAGACTTTCTAACTATTTATCCTATGTCTTTTGATGAGTTTTTAATTAATACAGGTAATTCCTTATTACTTGATTCTATAAAAGAGCATTTTGATACTAATAAAGAAATGCCAGAAGTACAACATAAGAAAGCTCTTGATTTATATTATGATTATTTAGTAATTGGTGGTATGCCTGAAGTAGTAAAAGAATATATTAATAATAATTCTTTTATAAGTGCAATAGATTATCAAAAAAATATAATTGAATCTTATAAAAATGATATTACAAAATATTGTGTTGATGGTAACGAATCTAATAAAGTTTTATCAACATTTGACTCTATTCCTGTGCAACTTGCTAAAGATAACAAAAAATTTCAATATAAATTAATTAAAAGTGGCGGTTCTAGTTCTATTTTTGGAGATGCTATTAATTGGTTGGTTAATGCAGGTATTGTAAATAAATGTGTTAAGACAAAAATTGGTGTGCCTCTTAAAATGTATGAAGAGTTAGATTCTTTTAAACTATATATGAACGATGTAGGCCTTTTAACTAATTTAAGTGAATATCCTATATACTTAATAAAAAATAGAGAAGCAGTTAATGAAGTAATGACCCGCATGTTAACAGAAAACTATGTTGCAACTTCCTTAAAGATTAATAATATAAACTTAAATTATTGGAAAAATGATTATGAAAGTGAAGTGGATTTTATATTACAGGGAGAAAAAGGAAGTATTATTCCTTTAGAAGTTAAGTCTAGTAATCATGTTAAATCTAGAAGTTTAAACAACTACATTAAAATATATAATCCTAAATATGCTATTAGAATATCTTCAAAAAATTTTGGATTTAAAAATAATATAAAGTCTGTTCCTTTATATGCAGTATTTTGTCTTAATAAAGATAATATAGAAAGATAGTGATATTATGATAATTGCAATATTAGGACCAACTGCTGTTGGTAAAACTGCTTTAAGTATAGCTTTAGCAAAAAAGTATAATGCAGATATTATTAATTTTGATGCTATGCAAGTGTATGAAAAACTAGATATAGGTACTGCTAAAGTAACACATGAAGAAATGGAAGGAGTACCTCATCATTTACTGAGTTTTGTTTCTCTTGATAAAAACTATTCTGTCTATGATTATCAAAAAGATGCTAGAAGTCTTATAGATAAACTACTAAAAGAAAATAGAAATATTATCTTAGTAGGAGGTACAGGGCTTTATTTAAAAGCTTTGCTATTTGATTATAACTTTACAGAAGGAACAACTTATAAAGAATATAATGATTTAACTAACGAAGAAATACTTGCTAAAATAAAGTCTTATAATATAGAAGAATTACCACATGTAAATAATAGAAAAAGGCTAGTAAGACTTTTAAATAAACTTGAAAATAATGAGTCTATTACTAATAATGGTAATAATCTTTTATATAAAGATACTATCTTTATAGGACTTACTACTGATAGAAATACTTTATATGACAAGATTAATAAAAGAGTAGATGTAATGTTTGGTAATGGTCTTCTAGAAGAAGTAGAATCATTAAAAGACTATTTTAAAACTTCTAAAGCTTTGAATACTGCTATAGGTTATAAAGAGTTTATTACATACTTTAATAAAGAGAAAACTCTAGAAGAAGTTAAAGATGATATTAAGAAAAACTCAAGACATTATGCTAAAAGACAATACACTTTCTTTAATCATCAGTTTGATCTGACTTGGTTTAATACTAATTATAATGACTTTAATAAGACAATAAATGAAGTTATTAATTATATTAATAAAAAAAATTAATTTATATGAATTTTTAAAATTGGTCCTATTTTTAGGGATCAATTTTTAATTTTCTCTAGACGAATTTATAAAATTGCCCCCTGCTTTTAACTGAATTTACAAAATTACCTTTTTGCATTAATCCCTCTTCCGTGTTAGAGTGTAGGCATATACGTAGAAATATTAAAAATTATTGGAGGTATTAATGGAAGAAGAAAATAAAGAAAAAGAATTCTTTACACTTTTATCTGACACAACATTTAAAAGAATGTTTAAAGA
>CAMMMG010000044.1 GCA_946497925.1 uncultured Mycoplasmatota bacterium | reverse complement strand
TAATAAATATCATGTTTTAGCATCTACCTCTGTTAAAACAGTTGGTTTAAAGAAAAATGTTATTTATGATGATAAAAAATTAAAAACTTCTTTATTAAATGCTATTAAATTAACAGAAGAAAAAATTGGTATGAGAATAAAAGAAGTAATATTAACGGTGGAAGCTAATAGAGCAAGTATGACGATTGAAAATGGACTAGTTAATATAAAAGGAGATAAAGTTAGTGGAAGAGATATAGAAGCAGTTATTAAAGATACCACATTAAATGCTTATGATGAGACGAGAGAACTAGTTAGTTGTTTACCTATATCATTTACAGTAGATGATGAAGCAAGTGTTATAAATCCATTAGGAGAATATGGAGAAAAACTTTTCTTAAAAGCTGTAGTAGCTACTTCTCCTAAGGAAGAAATATATCCATTTATAAATCTTGTTAGAAGTATAGGTATTAATATAACAGATATTATTTATAATACACAAGCTGATTATTATACTATTGCTTCTAAAGAATTAGATAGGAAAATGGGAGCGATTATTAATATTGGTGAAGATATTACTAGTATAGGAGTATTTAATAAGGGAATAATGATAAAAAACTCATATATTCCTGTTGGAAGTAGTAGTGTAGATAAAGATATTGCCTTTATATATAAAGTTGATTTAAAAGAGGCGAGAAAACTTAAAGAAAAATTTGCTCTTTCTTCATCTAGATATGCTGATAGTAATGATGATATTGTAGTTACTAACAAAGAAAACAAAAAAATAACTATAAATCAAATTGAAATATCTAAAGTTATAGAATCAAGAATAGGGGAAATCTTAAAACTTGCAAAAAATGAGATAAATCGCTTAACAAAAAGAGAAATAAGTTATATAATTGTAGTAGGTGGTATTAGTGAGCTTGCAGGCTTTAATTATATAGTTGAAGAAACTTTGGGAAGAACATCTAGTTGTTATAATATGAAAGAATTGGGTATTAGACATAATAAATACACTAGTGCCTTTGGAAGTTGTAAATATTTTGATAAAAAATGTATGCTAAAAGAAGAAAATATTAATATGTTTGATTTAGATGAGATAGATAATTTTGTATCACCTAAAAATAAAAATATGAATAATGATAATATGACAAATAAATTTTTTGGTCACTTTTTTGAAAACTAATTAAGGAGGAAACAATCATGGGAAACGGACTAGAAATGGATCAATTAGCTAAGATAAAAGTAATCGGCTGTGGTGGCGGTGGTGGTAATGCCGTCAATAGAATGGTAGAATCAGGAGTTAAAGGAGTAGAGTTTATAGTTGCTAATACTGATTTACAAGTATTAAATAACTCTAAGGCAGATGTTAAAATCCAATTAGGAGCTAATCTAACAGATGGTTTAGGAGCTGGATCTCGTCCTGATATTGGAAGAGAAGCTGCTTTAGAATCAAAAAAAGAGATAGAGGATGCTTTAGCAGGAGCAGATATGGTCTTCATTACTTGTGGAATGGGTGGTGGAACAGGAACAGGTGCTGCACCAGTAGTTGCTGAAATAGCACAAGCTCTTGGAGCTTTAACAGTAGCAATAGTTACTAAACCATTCACTTTTGAAGGTAGAAAAAGAATGGAAAATGCTTTAAAAGGACTTGCTGAACTTGAAAAACATGTAGACACTTTAATAGTAATTCCAAACGATAGATTAAGAGAAATAATTGATAAGACTACACCAATGTTAGAAGCATTTAAAGAAGTAGATAATGTACTTCGTCGTGGAGTTCAATCAATATCTGATTTAATTGCCGTAGTTGGACTTGTTAACCTTGATTTTGCAGATGTTCAGTCAGTTATGAAAGATTCTGGTCGTGCTATTATTGGTATCGGTATTGGTATGGGTGAAGATAGAGCAATAGAAGCAGCTAAACAAGCAGTATCTAGTCCATTACTTGAAACTAGTATTAGTGGAGCAACTGATGCTATTATCAATATTACAGGTGGGGTTAACTTAACTTTATTTGAAGCTGAACAAGCTGCAGAAGTTGTAAGAGCAGCATCAGGTAATGATATAAATACAATCTTTGGTTCAGTTATTAATGAAAACTTATCTGATGAAGTTATTGTTACTGTAATTGCTACAGGTTTTGATAAAAAAGGTGAAGAAGATACAAAACAACCAGTATTTTCAAATATGTCTCAATCTGGGGCTAGAAGAAGTAGAGAAGAGATATCATATGTATCTACGATGCCACAATCTAATGATGATGATGACGATGATGGTGGTGAATTATTAGATGATACAGATTATGATTTTCCTCCATTTTTAAGAGATAAAAATTTCTAGAGCGTAAGCTCTTTTCTTTTTCTTAAATATATTATAAAATAACTATAAACGGAGGTACTTAATATGAGAAAAAAAATTGCAATACTATCATTGCATCTAGGTTATGGAGGAGTTGAAAAAGCTATTGTTTCTTTAGCAAATTCCCTAGCAAAACTAAATAAATATGAAATTGAAATTGTATCAATTTATAAATTGTATGAAAAGCCAGTTTTTGATATCGATGAAAAAATTAAAGTTACATACTTACTTCCATCAGAACTAAGTCCTAATAGAAAAGAGTGGAAAGAAGCTTTAAATAACTTAAAATTAATAAGACTAGGAAAAGAATCACTTAAAGGTTTAAAAATATTATATGCAAGACGGAAAAAAATGGTTGAATATATTAAAAATTCTGATGCTAATGTTATTATATCAACACGTATTTTTTTAAATGAATTATTAAGTGAATATGGTAAAGATAATATTTTAAAAATAGGATGGGAACATAATCATTACCATGATGATATGAGGTATGCTACGGATGTTATTAGAAGTGCTAAAAATCTTGATTATTTTGTATTAGTATCTAAGGGATTACAAAAATTCTATCATAAGAAAATGAGAATATTTAAATGTAAATGTATTTATATTCCTAATGCTATTGAAAATGTTCCTAAAACAAAAAGTCCTTTAACAGGAGAACATATAATATCAGTTGGAAGATTATCTCCTGAAAAGGGATATTTAGATCTTTTAAAAATATACCTTGATTTAAAAAAGAAAAAATGCAAATGGCATTTAGATATTGTAGGGGACGGAAGTGAAAGATCAAGATTAGAAAAATTTATTAAAGAAAATAATTTAGAAAATGATGTTACTCTTCATGGCTTTAAAAATAGTAAAGAAATAGAGAAGTTAATGCAAAAATCAAGTATTTATGTTATGACTAGTTATACAGAAAGTTTTGGTATAGTATTACTAGAAGCGATGAGTAATGGATTACCTTGTCTTGCTTTTGATTCTGCTGAAGGTGCTAAAGAGGTAATAACATCAGGTCGTGATGGTTATTTAATTAAGCATCGTAATTTTAAAGCTATGGAGAAAAAAATATTGGATTTAACTAAAGATATAGATATGAGAAAAGAATTGGGTAAAAATGGTAGACGTAAAGTAAAGGGGTATATTTCTGATAATATATGTGAGTCATGGGAAAAAATAATTGAAAGAAAGTGATTAATATGAAAAAAGTAATGTTTATATCAAGTACAGGAGGACATTTAACTGAACTTTTACAACTTGGTAGTATTATAAAAAATTATGATTATTCTCTTATAACAGAGAAGACTAAATATAATAATAAATTAAAAAGAAAATATAAAAATATTAATTTCCTTCTATATGGTACTAAAGATCATAAATTAACTTATCCGTTTAAATTACTCATTAACTGCTTTATTAGTTTTTTCCTTTACTTTAAATATCAACCAGATTATATCATTACAACAGGTGCTCATACGGCAGGGCCAATGTGTTGTATCGGAAGAATCTTTGGCAGTAAAGTTGTCTATATAGAATCATTCGCTAATATTAAAACTAAAACTATTACAGGAACACTTTTCTATAAGTTTCATATTGCCAATCTATTTATAGTACAGTGGAGACCTATGTTGAAACTTTATCCTAAAGCAACTTATGGAGGGTGGTGTTTCTAATGATTTTAGTAACTCTAGGTACGCAAGATAAAAGTTTTGAAAGATTATTAAAAGCGATTGATAAAGAAATAGAAAAAGGTAATATAAAAGATAAAGTTTTAGTTCAAGCAGGTTATACTAAATATAAAAGTAAAAATATGGAAATATTTAAAACTGTCTCAAATGATAGATTAGAAGAACTTATGGATGAGGCATCACTTATCATTACTCATGGTGGAGTTGGAAGTATCTTATTAGCTTTAAAACACAATAAAAAAGTAATCGCCGCACCACGTCTTTCTAAATATAATGAACATACTAATGATCATCAAAAACAAATTGTAGAAGAATTTGGTAGACTAGGTTATATAATGCCTTTGAAAGATTTAACTAAATTAGATAAGATGTTAATAAAAAGTAAAACATTTAAACCTAAAGAATTTAAAAGTAATAATGAAAATTTTAAAAAAATGATAACAAACTATATAGAAGAGTCTAATCATATAAGTTGGTTTAATCGAGATAAATTTATTATTTTAACAGCATTACTTAATTTGCTTGTATTTTTCTTATTAAATCTTACTAATATGAATATCTATTTGAACTTTACGATAACTTATGTTTTATCCTGCTTTCTTATGGCTCTATTTAAAACAAAAAAACTATCCAATACAATTACATCTATTATCTGTTTCTATTTAATAGAAGGATTGTCTTTATTATTACTTGTAGATAACTTAAATATAAGTGTTATCTTATCTAAATTTATAATAAATACTTTGGTTGTTATTATTTATCATTTTCTAGTTAAGAAAAACTAAATTAAACAGGGGGCTTTTATGAATATAAATACTATTAAAGAGAAAATAAAATTACATAAATATTATCTTACTGTGATAGTAATCATGTTTATAATCATTATAATTATGTTAATATTGTTATTGTCTAAAGACAATACTAATTTTACTAATCAATATGAAGTAAAATTTGATGCTAATGATAATTTCTTATTTCTAGGAGATTCTATAACAGAGCTTTATCCTTTAGAAGAGTATTATGATAACTTGCCAGTTGTAAATAGTGGTATTTCAGGTAATAAAACAACAGATATTTTAAATGATATGAAAACAAGAGTTTATCAATATAACCCTACTAAAGTATTTCTTTTAATAGGTACTAATGATTTAAATAGTACTGATGAGGATATTGTTGATGTTACTTTTGATAATATTAAAGAAATAATAAGTGAAATAAAAGAAAATAGGAGTGATGCAACTATATATGTAGAAAGTGTTTATCCAGTAAATTCTGTTATTGAAAATAATGTTGTCACTAATAGGACAAATAAAAAAGTAAAAGAATTAAATAAGAAATTATCTAACTATTGTGATAAAGAGAGTTGTGAATATATTAATCTTTATGATGATTTAATAGATGAAGAAGGTAATTTAAAGACAGAATACACAGAAGATGGACTACATTTAAATAGTTTGGGTTATGTTGTTATTACGAGGGAGTTGTTACCATACTTAAATGAATAAATTTGTAAAAAATATTATAATATTTACTGTTATTTCCTTTAGTACAATTATTGTAAAAAGTGATAGTAAAGAAGAGACTTCGCAAGAAATAATATATGATTACTATGATACAAGAGATGAAATTTTAAGTACTAAAGTAGAAAATATATTGCAGTGTATAGATGAACACTATGATATAGATACTTTTAATGTAGATTCAGAAGAAGATATAAAATCAATTTTATTACTTAATGCTGTTATAGAAAATGGTAAATTAACTAATGATGAAAAAGAATTATGCTATTCTTTGTTACCATTTTATTTAGATTATGATAATTTAGATAGAAAAGGTATTTATGAAAGATTAAGTACATTAGATATTATTTATATTGATGAGGAAGTCAAGGTAAGTGCTACTGAAGTAAAAGGGGCATCATATATTCCCGATAGTAATATAATTATTTGTCATAATAAAAAGAATATAATCTTAAAACATGAGTTGTTTCACGTATCTATACCTATGACAGATTTTCCTAAAGCTTTAAAAGAAGGATTAGTAAGTGAATTAACTAAAGAATACTTTTATAATGAGAATGCAAAATTTTCATCTACTTATAGAGAATATATGGCTTTGATTAATAGTTTTACTTATTTAATAGATAGTGATACTTTAATAGAACTAGCAAGTTTCAATGATTTAGAAAGATTTAAAGAGATATTACTTAATACAGGAACTATTACTGAAAATGAGTTAGATGATATTATATCTCTTTTTGATAAACAACTTGGAATTAAAGATAGAACTAAAATAGTTGAAAAATTGTTAGAGAGTTATGATGTTTTAAGAAATAATCCTGGAGCATTAGAAAGCTTAAAAGTATATAATCTTTATGATAGTAGCAAAAGTGCTGATTATTACTTTAATAAATCTAAAATTAAATAATACAAGAAATGTAATTCAGCAAAAAAGAGCAAATTAATTTAAAAAGAAGAGATTTATGTATAAAGGAAGA
>CAMMMG010000043.1 GCA_946497925.1 uncultured Mycoplasmatota bacterium | reverse complement strand
TGCCATATCCCTTAAGTAACATTATATATTATATCTATTACTTGAAATAATGCAATATCTAAAGATGTAACATTTTTCCTGATAATTGACTAACAGTATCTTTATCTATTCAAAATAAGGTGTAACATTTTTCCTGATAATTGACATACTATTTTTGTAACATTTTCCCTGATAAATCACAACTTTTTGACTTATAATTTTTCTTTTTGACTTATAATTTTTCTGTGTTATAATAAGTAGCTATAAGAAATGGGGGATTTTATGTTAGAACTTATGAAAGAAAGAAAAGTTTTAAAAGATAATAGTACATTCTTTAAGTTGTTAAAGATATCTCTTGAAAGAGATTTAACTGAAAAAGAACAGAACAGATTCTTACAATCTTCTTATAGAAATATAGGTTATTTAGAAGAAGAGTTTAATGTTTATAAAAGTAGTGTTATAGGTAACTTAATTATATATAATACACTTATCAATAATGGTATTACTTTAATTAATGGTCTAAGAAATGGACTTAATATAACTAAAGATAATTTTATTAAAGAAAACATTCATCAATTTAGTGCCCATTATCAATCAGTTAAAGAGTATGAAGAAGCTTTTTTAGCATATAGAGAAAATAGTACTGATGAAGGTTATGATGAGGCAATAGAAAAGTATGAAGAAGCGATTGATTATAGTGAAGGTTATACAAAAGAAAAGACTTTAACCAAATGTTAAGGTCTTTTAAAATTCGTTTTGACTATTAAGATTTGCAAGTTCTATTAAGTAACTATTATCAATACTATCTCTTGTTTCAAAGATATAAGTATAACTAGTTAATTCATCTTTGTATGGCTCTATTAATTTATTAATATCACTATCTTCATAGTCATTGTATTCTTCATATAAATCTACTACTAAATTTCTATTATTTACTAAATCAGTATAATTACTGAAATATGATGATGTATTTGGATAGGCAAAGGCTTTTTTCACTGTTATAGAATAGATTAATTTATCTCCTTCTACTCTTCTTTCTCCTTCTACATAATAGTTTTCTATAGATAAAGGAGTATAAGCACTATGAGCGTGATAATCATTGTCTGCTTTATACATCTTAGTATTACTATCATAAATTAAATAATCTCCATCATCTAGAAAACAAGTAGAATTAACTGGATTAAAAGTTGTTTTAGGTCCAAAATATTTTTTTAAAGTAGATTCTACTTCTTTTAAACTAACACCTCTATTAAAGTCTAAGTTAAGTTCATTTTTTACATCAATAGGTAGCCTATCTATAAAGTTAATCTTCTCTTTATCAGATAAACTACGTAAGTCTTTTGTACCATCAAAAGTAATTATATAACTATCATAGATATTAACTAATTCTAATAAGGATGCTACTTCTTTAGTAGAAAGACTACTACTATCTTCATTAAATGTTTCAATACTTTCTTCTTTTAAATTAATATTAACTATAAATATGATGGATGCTACTATTATTAGGGTTATTAATGCAATAAATAGCATCCCCACTCTTCTTACATTTTCCATAGTATCACTATTTTCTCCTCTTACTTAAGAGTATAAAGGAAGAAAGAAAAATATTCTACAACAAAATGAAAAAGACATGTAAATTTACACATCTTAAGGATTTAATCTATTAGGTCCTCTAAATATTAACATAGATTCTTTAACACTAGGTAATCCTAATACTAACATAGTAAGTCTATCTACTCCTATACCAAAGCCACCATGAGGAGGGCAACCGTATTTGAAGAACTCTAAATAGAACTCTACATCTTTATCAAGACCCTTTTCTTTCGCTTGTTTAACTAAAACATCATATCTATGTTCACGTTCTGCTCCTGTAGTTATTTCAACTCCTCTATAGATTAAGTCATATCCTTCTGGAACATCATCTTTTCTCATATGATAGAAAGCACGTTTTTCTTTAGGAAAATCTGTAACAAAGATAAACTCTGAATTAAACTCTTCCATAGCATAACGATAACTTAGTCTCTCTGCTTCTGTAGTTAAATCTGTTTTTTCACTTTCATCTACTTTATAATTATATCTTTTTTCTAGTTCATCATAAAGGTCAGCTAGTTTTACTCTTGGAAATTTCTCTTTAGGTACAACTATTTCTTTATCATAAAGCTTTTTAACTAATTCCCCATACTTTTCTTTTAATTTTTCTAAAGTATAAGTTAATAGTTCTTCTTCTAAGTCCATAACATCACGATAAGAGTCAATATAGGCAAACTCTACGTCGAAACCAGTAAACTCTGTAGTATGTCTACTAGTATTAGAGTTTTCAGCACGAAAGACTGGCGCAACTTCAAATACTTTATCATAACCACTAGCAATAGCCATTTGTTTATAGAATTGTGGTGACTGGGCAAGATATGCTTTTCTATCAAAGTATTTTACTTCAAATACATCTGCCCCACTTTCACTTGCAGCACCTATTAATTTAGGTGTATGTATTTCTGTAAAGTCACGAGAATACATAAACTCTCTCATAAATTTAACCATATCACTTTGTATTTTAAAGATATTAAAGTTATACTCATTTCTAAGATCTAACCATCTATAATCCAATCTTTGATCAAGTAATTGAGCATCCTTATCATGAATATTAATAGGTAGTTCAGCATCACTTGTACTAGTAACTTCTATTTTAGTTGGAATAAACTCCATTCCTCTTAATCTAACATTTTCATTTTTCTTTAATGTTCCTGTAACTTTAATAGTAGACTCTGCTGTTAAATTATTAACTAACTCTACCATCGGAGCATTATTTTCATCACTCTTTTCAATAGTTACTTGAACCTTATCAGTAGAATCTCTTAGTACTAAAAACTGTACCCATTTAATATTTCTAATGTTTTCAACAAAACCACTGATCTCTATTTCTTTATCAAAATAATTTTCTAAATCTTTGAAATAAATTTTATTCATTAACTACACCTCTTCTTCATCATGATTATGATTATGACAACTGCACTCTTCCTCTATAGGCAAATTATCGTCACTTATATGTTCATCAAAGTAATAAATGATATATTCCATCATAATCTTTTCTTCTTCTTTAGTTTTATTATTTTTAATAGTAATTAACCCTTCATTTAAATCATCACTATTTAATAGTATTAAATATTTACTATTAAAGTAATCTGCTCTTTTAAACTGACTCTTTAAACTTCTTTTAGTATATTCTGTTTCTACTACAAAACCTGACATTCTAAGTTCATTGGCAAGATAAATAGCATTTTTCTTTTCATCTTCATTAACATACATAATGAAAGCATCTATATCATCTCTAACATTATCTATATCTCTAGAGATTATCTCATCAACTAATCTATCAAGTCCAACTGCATAACCTACACATGGTGTTTCTGGGCCTCCTAACATACTAACTAAGTTATCATATCTTCCTCCACCACCTAAGGCAAGATTATTATTTAAAGTACATAATTCAAAAACAGTATGATTATAATAATCAAGTCCTCTTACTATTTTAGAATCTATTTCATATTTAACTTCTAATAAGTCAAGATATTCACATACTTTATCAAAGTGTTCTTTACTCTCTTCATTTAGATAATCTAATATTTTAGGAGCATCTTTAAAGTAGTCTTTATTACTATCTACTTTACAGTCTATAATCCTTAAAGGGTTCTTATTGAACCTTTCCTTACAATCATCACATAAATCGTCTAAATGAGGCTTAAAATATTCTTTTAAGGCTTCTCTATATTTATCACGAGATTCTTTATCTCCTAGACTATTAATATGTACTACTGTATCTGTTAATCCTAACATTTTATTGATATTGTAAGCAAGAGAGATAACTTCTGCATCCATCATAGGATCACTACTACCCATTACTTCTACTCCATATTGACTAAGTTCTCTATACCTACCCTTTTGAGGTCTTTCATAACGATACATTGTCCCATTATAATAAACTTTAACAGGTAAGTTATGAGTACCATACATTTTATTTTCTATATAACTTCTAACTACTCCTGCAGTTCCTTCTGGTCTTAAAGTAATAGATCTATCTCCTCTATCTTTAAAGTCATATGTTTCTTTAGTAACAATATCAGTAGAATCTCCTATTCCTCTATGAAATAATTCTGTTGATTCAAATATAGGTGTTCTAATATAGTTATAGTTATACTTTTCCATACATGAATCTATAACTTCTTCTACATATTTCCATGTTCTTGCCAACTTATCCGTTAAATCAACTGTTCCTTTTGGTTTACTAATCATTATAATCCCTTTCTTTCTACCTGCTATTATACAGTAATTTTCTCTATTAGAAAAGATAAACCTTAAATTTTATTAAATTTAATATAAAATAAAAGAAGTCACCTAAACTCCTCTTTTTTTGTTTAATTTGGGCGACTATAAAACAAAATAAGATGGTAAAGAGAGTCAGATGACTTAGGAAATTTCTTTCCTAATACAAATATATAATAAAACTTAAAAAGTTACAAGTACGAGTTTTCGTAAACACACTCAAACCCTTTAATATCAACAAAAATTTATTATTATTTTTTTACTTTAAACGGAACAAACAGAGATAAAACTAGTAATTCTATACAAAAATAACCAAATTAAGTTAATATAAGTCCTTAAAAACTTATGAAAAATCTATTACTTCTTCAGTTCTTTTAATATCTTCTAAAATACTGTTAATTCTTACTATCATCAAATCATTTTTATTATTTAATATTTCTTCTATTCTTCTAGATTTATCATTAGTATTATCTAAATAATTATAATCAAAGTTATTAATTGTATCCGTTAATAATTTTTCATCATCTAATAAAACTTTTATTATATCTTTAACACTTACATTATCCTTAGATAATACATTTTCTACAAAAGTATTATTATCTTTTTGATATAAATATCTTTTAAAGACATTTTCAAGTAATAGTTTTAAATAACTGTTTCTATTAACACTACTTGCTAAATCTCTAGCTTTATACTTAGATGTAAATTTTAAAGTATTACCTGTTTTTAAATAATCTATAACAGCATAATTACCTTGCCCTTTCTTATAGACTTTATCACAAATAGATATAGCAGTGCTTAGATCTAAAACAGTATTTATATCTTTAAAAATAGTGTTATCATCCTTTGTAATAGTTACATTTATTTTAGGACTACTTTCAAGTAGTTTTAATTCGTTAACCCTCATATTTAAATAATCTCTAATCTTCTCATAATTAGTTTTAATATTAGTAGTCACTTCTAATTCATTAATTACATTATCACTAGTATTAACACTAGGTACAATATTTTCTTTTATATAGTTACTAGTCAAAAGAGAATCTATAGTATTACTATCATATAGAGTTTTTAAGATGCTTTTAGTATTAAATTCACTCTTTATATTTGGATTTAATAAAACTTCTAATATAAGGCGTTCTACTTCTTTTAATTTAGTATCGCTTTCTTGTTCATAGTTAGGAAAATACTTATCTATTGATATATCATTATAAGTAATATTAGGATATTTATTACATGGTTTATGATTTACTAGTAGAGCAATATCATCAATAAAAGAAAGTTGAATTGTTATAGCATTTTCTAATTCTTGTAATCTTGTTTTATATTTTAATATTAAATCATCTATTTCTTTAGTCATTCTTGTTTTATAACTTTTCTCAATATACCTCATATATTCATTAATATCATAATAAATACCAGCATTCTTTATAATTAGTTTACATGTATCTATAATATTATCTTTAGTTAAAACTAAATTAGGAAGAGAACTAAAGCTTTGATTTAATATTTCTATTTCTTTTTCTTCTTTAATAATGGCATAATATTTACTACCATCTTCAAGAGTGTATAAAGCATAGACTAAATTGCTATTATTTATATAGGTAGAATCTACTATTTGATCATTTATTTTAGCAAATAAAGAGAATACTCTCTCATTTGCCTTACCTAATTTAGCATTAATATCCTTCTCTTTATAATTAGATAATACCTCTTGTACTCGATTAATAAATGAAGTAATAATATTGATATCTCTAGTATTTTTCACTTCATTATATAATGGCATTAAAGATTCTAATAAGCTTTTAGATAGTACAGTATTATTTAAGGCCATAATAACTTCATTAGCTTTTTTTACTAAGTTATTATATTCTAATAAAAAGTTATCATTTTCTATAATATTTAGAGTTTTACTATTTAAAGCATTATAAATATCTAAAAGCTCATTATATATTTCATTTAAGGATGTTAATTTAACTTTAGAGTTATCTTCATTTTCTAAAGAAGTAATCCCTTTTGCAGTTTTATCTTTAAAGGCAATATAACCGTTAAACTCTTCTTTAGGAATAATATCTTGTACTCTAACTAAAATCTGATTATAATAGCCCATTAATTGATTTATTATAGTTATTTTAAGTTTTATTTCCTCATCTAAAATAGTTTTATTACTAGAATCAATAAAGCTTTTTATTTCAGATCTATCATCATCAAGTTCTTTTAAAACTTCAAAATTATAAGCCATAACACCACTTCCTATTCTTA
>CAMMMG010000042.1 GCA_946497925.1 uncultured Mycoplasmatota bacterium | reverse complement strand
CAATCTAATTTAAATCCAAAATATAATTTTGAAAACTTTATAGTAGGTAATAGTAATAAGTTTGCCCAAGCAGCTGCCTTATCTGTTGCCGAAAATCCTGGTAAAATGTATAATCCTTTGTTTATCTATGGAAATAGTGGGTTAGGGAAGACCCATTTAATGCATGCGATAGGTAATTATATTGTGGATAATTCTAATAGAAAGGTTCTTTATGTTACAAGTGATCAATTTAGAGATGATTTTGTTGGTATTAATAAGAAAGACGAGAAGGGGACTAATTTCAATTATATAGACTTCTTTAAAAATAAATATAGGAATATTGATGTCTTGATAATTGATGATATTCAGTTCTTAGGTGGGGCGACACAGACACAACAAGAGTTTTTCCACACCTTTACTAATCTATATAATGATTCTAAACAGATAATAATCTCATCAGATAGATCTCCTAATGACTTGAAACTATTAGAGGAACGTCTTAGAACAAGGTTTTGTTGGGGACTTACTGTTAATATTTATCCACCTGATTTTGAACTTAGAAAAGAAATTCTTCGTAAGAAAATAATAGCAGGTAACTTTGAAGCAGAAATACCAGAGGATGTCATTGAATACATTGCTTCTAATATGGGAAGTGATGTAAGACAACTTGAAGGCTCTATCACTAGACTTGTTGCATATTCAACTATTATGGGAGGAGCTAGAATAGATATAAATCTTGCTATTGAGGCTTTGAAAGACTTTATTAGTAAAGGACTTAGCGAAAAGAATGATATTACTAGGATTCAAAAGATAGTAGCAGAGTACTTTCAGATATCTGTTGAAGATATAAGAAGTAAGAAAAGAAGTAGTAATATTGCTTTCCCAAGACAAATTGCAATGTATTTGTGTAGAAAACTTACAAGTGAATCTTTCCCTAAGATAGGAACAGAGTTTGGAGGAAAGGATCACTCTACAGTTATGCACTCTGTTGAAAAAATTGAACAAGAAATAAAAAATAATAGTGATTTAGCAGGGATTATAAAAAAGTTAGAAGATGATTTAAAACCATGAGATGTTGATAAGTTTTAGTTTTAAACTTTTTATCCACAAGCATTGCTTTAAAAATTTATGTTATAATATAAAGGAAAAATTGTGTTTTCCACATTTTCCACTCTATAAATAAAAATATATATTAAGAAAGAAGGAATAAATAATGAAATTTACAATAAAAAAAGAAGTTTTAATGGAAGCGATTAATAAAGTAAGTAAAGCAATATCGAGTAGAAATGTTATTCCTGTTTTAGCAGGTATTAAATTTGAACTTACTAATAAGAAATTAATTTTAACAGCTAGTGATAATGATATTACTATTCAAACACATATAGATTGCAATGATACAGATATTATTACAGTAAAAGCAGAAGGTAGTATTATTATTCAAGGTAAGTATATTTCTGATATTGTTAGAAAATTACCTGATAAATATATTAATATTGAAGTAGTAGATGAACTTAAAATACTTATTTATACAGAGAATAGTGAATTTAATTTAAATGGTATTAGTGAAAGTGAATATCCTAATATAGATTTAGGAGAGAGTAAAAGTCATATAGAGCTTTCTCCTAGTGTTTTAAAAGAAATTGTTAATCAAACAGCATTTGCAACTTCTATTGATGAGAATAAAGCTATATTAAATGGTATTAACTTTAATATAACAGGAGATATGTTAGAATGTAATGCAACTGATTCTTATAGATTAGCTAGAAAAGTTATAAAATTAGATAAGGTAAGTAAAGAAAATCAAAATATTGTTATTCCTAGTCGTAATTTAGTAGAATTTACAAGAATTATTGATGATAGTGATGAGATGGTAGAAATTCATATATTTAATAATAAAATTTTATTTAAATATCAAAACCTTTTATTTCAATCTAGATTAATTAATGGAACATATCCTAATACATCTAACTTATTACCTAAAGATCATCTTGTTAAACTTCATTTTAATATTAATAATTTCTATGATGTTGTTGATAGAGTTAGTATTTTAACTAGTGATAAAGATAAAAATACAGTAACACTTGAAACAGATGGTAATAATTTAATTATGAAATCATCTAGTGCTGAGATTGGTAGAGTAGAAGAGAAGATGACTATTACAAAAGATCAAGAAATTGATGTTAAAGTTTCTTTTAGTTCTAAATATATGATGGATGCTTTAAAATCTTTTAATACAGAAACTGTAGAATTATATTTTGTTGGAGAAATTAAACCAATTTTATTAAAAAGTGATGAAGATGAAAGTTTAACTCAATTAGTTTTACCTATTAGAACTTATTAAAATTTAAAAATTTGCAAGAAAAAGTAAGAAAATTTTACTTTTTTTTATTTTTGTGACAAAAAAATATCTTTTTCGACAATATAATATAGTAGACTGATAGCAAAGCAAATTAATTGCTTTTGAAAGGGGATTTTGGTTTATGAAAGATTATGAAATTAATGAGGAGACGCTTGCTATTATGCCAGATGATGTATGGAGTTCAATGGTTCTTGAGGATGACTTTAAATATGAAGTTAATAAAACACCTCTTGAGATACTTGATTATAGTTGTAAGTATTTTGGGAGTTCCTATCCTGGAAGAAAAGATGGATCTAAAGATATTTTAAATAGTAGTTATAAGTTACCAATATTAGTAGAGGATACAAGAAATATAATCTTTTTTCCTACTAGTAGTCCTTTAGATGATAGTTGTACTTGGATTTCTTTAGGTAATATTAAAGATTATAGGAAAGTTGGTAAAAATAAAACAGAAATATTATTTAAAAATAATAAAGTAATGACTGTTGATGTTTCATACTATTCATTTAATAATCAAGTTATGAGAGCAAGTAGATTAGAATCTATTATAAGAAATCGAAAAGAAAAAGCAAAATAATTGCTTTTTTTCTGTTTATTTAGGGGTAAATATGATATAATATTCTTGCGTGTATAGGAGTACTAAAATAGGGTGTAGGTGATTATATGGTCGTTTTTTTAGGCAATTATGATAATTAGGTCCTTAAAAGTTACGAATTTTCGTAATTATGACAGATTTAATATAACTTTAGGTAGTAAAATGAATATTTTTATTGGAAATAATGCTAGTGGTAAGACAAATATTTTAGAAGCTATCGCTATTTTAGGACTTACTAAATCCTTTAGAAATGGATTAGACTGTGATGTTATTAAGTTTAATAGAAAGAAAGCAGTTATAGAGGGTAGAGTCTTAAATAATAAGCAGATAAAAGATTTAAAGATAGAGTTTTTAGAGAAAGATAAAAATATCTTTGTAAACGATAAAAAAGTTAAAAAATATGCAGACTACATTTCTAATTTAAATATTGTTGTTTTTACACCTAATGATTTAGATATTATAAAGGGATCACCTAGTATTAGAAGAAATTTACTTAATATGACTTTGTCACAAATTTCTTATTCTTATTTAGTTACTTATAATGAATATAATAAAATTTTAAAAACACGTAATGAATATCTTAAAATATTATTTACTAATGGGATAGCTGATAAGACTTATTTAGATGTTTTAACAGATCAGTTAGTAGAGAAAGCTGTTTTAATTTATCAAGAAAGATTCAAGTATCTATCTTTAATTAATAGTTATATTAGTAATATTTATAATAATATTACAGAAGATAATAGAGTTATAAAGATAGAATATAAACCTAATATAGTCATTAATAATTATGAAATAGAAGAGATAAGAAAGTCTTTAACTGATACTTATAGAAAAAATTATAGAAGAGAATTAAGTGCAGGTATGACGCTATTTGGGCCTCATAGAGACGATTTTTGCTTCATTATGGATAATAATACTGATATGAAGATTTATGCGTCTGAAGGGCAACAGAAATGTGCTGTATTAGCTTATAAACTTTCTTCTATTCCAATATTTAAAGAAAATAATGGTAGTAATCCAGTACTTCTTTTAGATGATATTTTTAGTGAACTTGATTTAAATAAGAGAAATAAGCTTTTAAAATATGTTAGTCGAGATATTCAAAGTATTATAACAACAACTGATTTAAAGAATATTTCCAAGAAAACTTTAGATAGTGCAATTATTTTTAAAGTTAATGATGGAAAAGTGGAGAGGAGTTAAAGTATGGAAGAAAAGGTAGAAAATAATTATGATTCTTCAGCAATACAGGTACTTGAAGGATTAGAAGCTGTTAGGAAAAGACCTGGTATGTATATTGGTTCTACTAGTTCTAGGGGACTTCATCATTTAGTATGGGAGATTGTTGATAATGCTATTGATGAAGCTTTAGCAGGATATTGTACACATATTGAAGTTACTATTAATAAAGATAATAGTATTACAGTTAAAGATGATGGTAGAGGTATTCCTGTTGATATTCATCCTAAGACTGGTAAGAGTACAGTAGAAACTGTTTATACAGTGCTTCATGCTGGAGGTAAGTTCGGTGGTGGAGGATACAAAGTATCAGGAGGACTTCATGGTGTTGGTGCTAGTGTAGTTAATGCTTTATCTGATTGGTTAGAAGTTAAAGTTTATCGTGGTGGAAAAGTATATTACCAAAGATATCAAACAGGTGGTAAGCCTGTAGAAGCTTTAAAAGTGATAGAAGAATGTGATATTAATAGAACTGGTACTACTGTAACTTTTAAGCCAGATGATCAAATATTTACTGAAACAACAGTATATGATTACGATATTTTAAAGACAAGACTTCGTGAGTTAGCATTTTTAAATAGAGGACTTCGTATTACTTTATATGATGATAGGGAAGATCCTAATAAAGATAGTTTCCATTATGAAGGTGGTATTCGTGAATATGTAGAGATGCTTAATAAGAATAAAAATCCTATACATCCTACAATTATTGATATAACTGGTGTAATGCAAGATATTTCACTTGAAGTAGCTTTACAATATAATGAGTCATATAATGCAGCGATATATTCTTTTGTTAATAATATTACGACACCAGAAGGTGGTACTCATGAAGATGGTGTAAGACGTGCATTAACAAGAATTTTAAATAAGTATGCACAAAATAATAATTTATTAAAAGATAAAGATGATTCTTTAACAGGTGATGATGTAAAAGAAGGTATTACAATGATAATATCAATTAAACATCCTAATCCACAGTTTGAAGGTCAAACAAAGACAAAACTTGGTAATAGTGAAGTTAGAAGTGTTGCTGATAAGATTTTTTCAGAACCATTTGAAAGATTTTTATTAGAACATCCTGATGAAGCGAAGATTATTATTGAAAAGTGTATAACTGCTTCACGTGCTAGAGTTGCAGCGAAGAAAGCAAGAGAGTTAACTCGTCGTAAGGGTGACTTAGATATGACTAATGTATGGGGTAAACTTAATGATTGTAAGAGTAAAGATGCGGGAGAATGTGAAATATTCTTAGTTGAGGGTGACTCTGCAGGTGGTTCTGCTATTAAAGGAAGAAATAGTATGACACAAGCGATTTTACCTTTACGTGGTAAGATTTTAAATGTTGAGAAAGCTAGACTTGATAGGGCTTTATCTAATGAAGAGATTAGAACTATTATTACAGCTTTTGGTACAGGAATAGGGGAAGAGTTTGATATTTCTAAACTTCGTTATAATAAAATCATTATAATGACCGATGCTGATGTTGATGGTTCACATATTAGAGTTTTACTTTTAACATTATTTTATCGTTTCTTTAGGCCAATTGTTGAAGAAGGTCATGTCTATGCGGCACAACCTCCACTTTATAGAATTACACATGGAAAGACACGTAAATATGTTTTAGATGAAGCAGAACGTGCTGAATATTTGGCAACACTTGCTCCTAATACAAAATATGAAATAACTCGTATGAAAGGTTTAGGAGAAATGGATGCTGAAGAGTTAAATGAAACAACTATGGATATTAGTAAACGTGTTTTAAGACAAATAACAATAGATGATGCAGTTGCAGCGGATGAAGTATTTTCTGAGCTTATGGGTGAAGAAGTAGCTCCAAGACGTGAGTTTATTGAAGAAAATGCAACTTATGCAACAATAGATGTTTAGGAGGTAAGTTATGGATAGATTAGAACAAAATAATATAGTAAAAGAAGTAAAAGATTCTTTTCTTGATTATTCGATGAGTGTTATTACTTCAAGAGCGATACCTGATTTAAGAGATGGTTTGAAACCTGTTCATCGTCGTATTTTATATTCAATGTATGAGTCTGGTTATACTCCTGATAAACCTCATAAGAAGTGTGCTAAGACAGTCGGAGAGGTTATGGGTAATTACCATCCACACGGAGATAGTTCAATTTATGAAGCAATGGTTAGAATGGCTCAAGATTTCTCTTATAGATATATGTTAATTGATGGGCATGGAAACTTTGGTAATATTGAAGGTTACGGGGCTGCAGCGATGCGTTATACCGAGGCTAGACTTTCAAAGATTTCGCTTGAGTTATTAAGAAATATTAATAAAAATACTGTTGACTTTATGTCTAACTTTGATGAATCTTCTAAAGAACCTGTAGTTTTACCATCACGTTTTCCTAATATTTTAGTTAATGGTACAACTGGTATTGCAGTTGGTATGGCAACAAATATACCTCCTCATAATTTAAAAGAGGTTATAGATGGTTGTGTTGCATATATTGATAATCCTGATATTGATGTAGATGGTTTAATGCAATATATTAAAGGCCCAGATTTTCCAACAGGGGCATCAATACTTGGAAATAGTGGTATTAAAAAGGCTTATGAGACTGGTAGAGGAACTATTACTATTAGAAGTAAGGCACAAATTGAAGAGAAGAATGGTAGACAATATATAATTATTGATGAAGTTCCTTATGGTGTTAATACTTCTGAATTAAAGAACAAAGTAGCAGAACTTGTTCATAATAAGACAATAGAAGGTATTTCTGATTATCATTCTGATTTAAAAGATGGTATTAAGATAACTATTACATTGAAAAAGGATGCAAATGCACAAGTTGTATTAAATAAACTTTATAAGCATACACAATTTCAAACTAGTTATGGAATAATTTTCTTAATGTTAGACCAAGGTGTTCCTAAAACATTAGGTTTAAAAGATATTATTGCAAAATATATTGATTTCCAAAGAGAAGTTATTATTAGAAGAACTAAATTTGATTTAGATAATGCTGAAAAACGCGTTCATATATTAGAAGGTTTAAAGATAGCATTAGATCATATTGATGAAGTGATTAAGTTAATTAGAGGTTCTAAGTCTGATGAAGAGGCTAGAAATGGCTTAATGAGTAAGTTTGGTTTGAGTGAGATTCAAGCGAATGCAATTTTAGAGATGAGACTTAGAAGATTAACTGGTTTAGAAAGAGAAAAAATTGAAAATGAACTTAATGATTTACTTGAATTAATTGCAAACTTAAAAGATATTTTAAGTAGTGATGCTAAGATTCTTAATGTTATTAAGACAGAACTTCTAGAAATTAAAGATAAATATGGTGATGATAGAAGAACTAATATTGATATGACAGCAATTGAATATATTGAAGATGAGTCTTTAATTCCAGTAGAAGATGTTATTATAACTTTAACTAATAAAGGTTATATTAAGAGATTAAGAG
>CAMMMG010000041.1 GCA_946497925.1 uncultured Mycoplasmatota bacterium | reverse complement strand
AATTGTCACCTATGCTTGTAGCATTTGGTAATTCTATACTTGTTAATGAAGTATTTTTATGAAGAAAACTATTACCTATGCTTTTTACATTTGGTAATCCTATACTTGTTAATGTGTTATTTTTATAAAGAAATTCATTTCCTATGTTTGTGATTGTTTTATTATTGTAAATAACTATTCTATTTTGTTTATCTAATGTTATTATAATATCTTCTAAACTAGAGTCTGTACTAATGTTTAAAACTTTTCCCTCGTTTTTATTTACAATGTTTATATTTTTTATTGTTCCAAAGCTTTCAACAAAATAATCATTAATTTTGGTATCATATAATGTAATTTGTTTGTTTTTTAAATCTAAAACAAAATAGTCTAAAATTATATATTGCTCATGAGGGTATTCATGTACTTCAAAATTATCTATTATGACATTGTTTTCACAATAGTATATATTATTCATTTCATAATTATATTTATAATATTTACCATCATTCGCTTTTACATATCCTGGAATTTCAAATATTCCTTGTAAATAAGATTGATGCAATCCATAATACTTATCAAAGCTGTTAGTAAGTCCTGGAATAATATTATCTAAGTTGTTACCAAAAGTTGAATCTGGGTTATTTACAGTATGGTTATATCTGTTTTTAATAGATAGATTATGACTATTATCTCTAGTAAACTGAATACTTATAACTGATGTTCCATATTCATCTTGTCTTTGAGGTTTAGTATAGTTTTCTCTTTTTATTTCATCTACATTTTCTTTTACGGCAAAAAATACAAAACATTTATTTAGTCTGTTTCCATTAAATGTGCATAACGCTTCTCCAGGTGCATAATATTTCTTAAAGCTTTGTATTTCTCCTTCGCTATGACACTCATATAGTTTATATCCTGCTTCTTTTAATAATTCTTCTGGCCTTTTGGATACAATTTCTTCATAATCATTTTCAACATCAACTTGATTATATATATAATTTTTAAATTCTTCTTCTAGATTATTATCTATAATGTCTTTAACTAATGATCTGCTTTCTTTAAAGTTATCAAGTAATAACTTTGGTAATAAACCTTCTTGTTCTAATAAAGTAGGAAATAATTCACGACAAAGATGCATCATTTCTTCCCCATATTTTTTCTTTATAATCTTTAAATCTTTATTCATAACTTCCTCCCTATACTTTTGTTAAACTCTTATGATTTTTCATTAATTTTTTAACTCCATATGGATGTTTAAAGGCAACTGATACTAGAGAATTAGTAACATCTACTACTTTACCTGCTCCAAAGTGTTCATGAACTACATAATCTCCAACTTGATAGTCAACATCTTCATCTCTAATAACATCTTCTTTATTAATATGTTTAACTTCTTCAGTCTTTCTAGTATTACTATCGATTAGACTCTCATCTATTTCGCTTATAAATCTACTTGGAGGATTAATACTATCTTCTCCAAATAAAACTCTTCGTCTAGCGTTTAATAGATATAGTTTTTCTTTCGCTCTAGTTATGGCAACATAACAAAGTCTTCTTTCTTCTTCTGTTTCACTAGCACTCATTAAAGAGTTACGATGTGGGAATATTCCTTCTTCTAGTCCTAGAACAAAGACAATATCATATTCTAGACCTTTAACAGAATGTATAGTCATTAAACTTACTTTATGACGAGAGTCTTTATATTCATCTTTATCATTAACTAAACTTACTTCATATAAAAAGTCTTCTAGGGATACTAGTCCCATTCTCTCTTCAAAGGCTTTAGTAATAGATTTAAACTCTTCAAGGTTTTCTAATCTTACTTCACTTTCTATACTCTTTTCACTAACTAACTCTTGTTTCATACCTGTAGAGTCTAGCACTTTATCAATTAATTCTGTTAAAGTTACTGATTCTGCCACTTTTTGTAAAGAGATAATTAAGTCTTTAAACTTCTCTTCTTTACCACCATCTATCGCTTCAAATAGACTTATTCCTTCCATATCTGCTTTTTCTGTTAAGTGTTCTATTGTCCTTAGTCCTATACCTCTTTTAGGAGTATTAATAACTCTTAAAAAACTTACATCATCTTTAGGATTAAAGATTAGTTTTAAGTATGCTAGTAAGTCTTTAATTTCTTTTCTTTGGTAGAAGCTGAAACCTCCTACAATACGATAAGGAATATTATCTTTTAATAGTTCTTCTTCTATGACACGGGACTGGGCATTAGTTCTATAAAGTATAGCGATATCACTAGCATCTTTTCCCTCATCTAAAAGTTTCTTTATTTCTTTAGCCGTATAATGACTCTCATCTTTTTCATCATAAGCTCTATAATAAGTAATCTTATCTCCATCACCTTTAGTAGACCAGAGATTTTTCTCTTTTCTTTTTTCATTATTTTTAATAACACAGTTAGCAGCATCTAGTATGGTCTTAGTAGAACGATAATTTTGTTCTAGTTTAATACTTAAAGCATTAGGATAATCTTTTTCAAAGTTTAAGATATTTTTATAGTTCGCTCCACGGAATCCATATATCGCTTGATCGGCATCTCCTACGACACAGATATTTTTATATTTAGCACTTATCATTTTAGATAGGATATACTGAGCTTCATTAGTATCTTGATACTCATCTATTAGTATATATTTATAACGTTCTTGATATTTTTGTAAAACATCTGGATATTTTCTAAAAAGAGTAATTGGTAGAAGTAATAAATCATCAAAGTCCATGGCATTATTCTTCTTTAATTTATCTTCATATTTATAATATACTTCGCTTACAACATTTTCATAGTCACTGGCAATATATCTTTCATAATCTTTTGGAGATAGAAGTTCATTTTTACAGTTACTTATTTTATTTCTAATCGCTTTAGGATTATAGATTTTAGGATCATAGTTTAGACTCTTTAATATTTTCTTTACAATAGTTAAGGAATCATCACTATCCATAATAACAAAGTTATTACTGTATCCTAATTTATCATAGTTTTCTCTTAATATTTTAAGTCCAAAAGAGTGGAATGTTGATATTTGAATATACTTAGCGATGCTTCCTATCATTTTATCAACACGTTCTCTCATCTCTAAAGCTGCTTTATTAGTGAAGGTTATGGCAAGTATCTCATAAGGAGATATATCTAATTCTTCTATTAGATAAGCTATTTTTGTAGTTAAGACTTTAGTCTTACCACTCCCTGCACCTGCTAGTATTAAAAGAGGTCCTTCATTATATAAAACGGCCTTTTTTTGCTCTTCATTTAAGTTATCTAAATCTATATTACTCATATTATTACCTACTTCCTAATTAATTATATCATTATTTCAATTAAGGGAAAAGAAAAAGAAGATTCTTTATTCTTCTTTTAAGTCAGCATCTAAAGCATATAGAAAATAGTTTATATTACGATAGAAGTTATCAATAGCGAGTGGTTCTATTATAAAGTATAGTTTAGCATCTAATAAATCTCTTAACATATTCCTTATTAATAATCTTATTCTTCTAATAACAGCGATACTTCTTTCTGTTAAGTTCTGTTGATTTTCTGGAGATAAAGGTAGTGTATTATAATCTTCAAGTAACTGGGGATATATTGCATTTAAGATGTTATTTAATACTTCTATATATGATGTTGCATTAGGATCTATTAAACCTCTTAAGAATGATGTTATCTCAAAAGCAGTTATATTGTAACCATATTCAGTATCTAATGCGATTATAGGATCTTTTTTTATTCTTTCTTTTAGTCTATTTAACTCTCCTATATATAGTTCAATTGTTATAATCATAAAGTTATACATAGTAGGATATGAGTATGAAAATAGATTGTTAGAAGTCATTTCATCTCTAATTTCTCGTGCAAGGCTTATAAAATCGTTTGCTATAGATAAAGCTCTTTCATTAATAGATGTCATTTTACTAATTACTTCTTCATTTACTTCAAAAGTATCAGTAGGGGTAAGATTGAGTTGCATTTCTGTTATGTCTGTTCCAAGATTTAAATTAAAAAGTTTTTCTGTTAATTTCTCAGTTGGTAAAGTATACTCTGTATAAAAAATCTCATAGTCAACTCCTTTTGATGGAACTTTTCCATTAGTTACTGTTATTATTTCTCTACCTAATTCTTGACTTCTTCTAGCAAGGGCTTCAGCTCTTGCTTTATAGGGATTATTTTCATAGAAAGAAAGCTCAATATTAATGCAAAAATCTCTCATTGTTCTTAAATAATACAAGTTAGTATTTAATGACTCTTCATAAAATTCTTCTTCTGTTAACATTTTATCACCAATAAATTATATGCAAGAAAAAAAAGAGATAGTATTGCAACTAATCTCTTATACTCTGATATAGTTTATTTAACTCTGTAAGAGGATTATCTTCAACAGGTTTTGATTCTTCTTTTACTTGCTCTTTCTCTTTTTCTTCTTTTAGTATCTTAACCATAAGTTTATATTCATCTAAAGTAAAGTTTTGACCTAATAAATCTGTAGTAGGTTCTTCTTTTTTCTCTTCTTTAGGCTCTTCTATAATTACCTGTTTCTTAGATGCTTTATAAGCCTCTTTAATATCAAAGTCATGAATAATATTATAGTTTGTAAAAGATTCTACCTGAATTAAATTATGTTTATATTGATATTTTCTTATTAAGTGATAAACAATTAAAACTACCATCCAGAAAACAAAGATAAACATACTTAATTCTAAAAGACTTCTAACAGCATTACTACTATATAATTCTGTTATATTAAAAACATCTAAGTTTAGTGTTGCAATCTGTGATATTGCTAATATAAATAAGTACATAATGATTGCAAAGGCAGCACTATTTATAACTTTTAATTTAAAGTCTGCTTTATTACTAAATATTGTTTTAAAAAGTACTACATTAGTTATTATTAACATAATTAGATAGATAACAATATTTGGAAAGTAATAAGTTATAAATACTTCATTAATAGCATAATCTACTAAGGTCATAAAACTACTACCATACTCTAATGCTATAAAGATGAAGCCTGCTAAGTATAATAGAATGTAAGTTCTTTTACTTTGCTTTCTATTTGAACCATTAGTAGTAATAAAAATTATTGTCAAAATCACTATTGCTGCTAATATCATTAAGTATAAATTTTTAGATGTAATCAAATCAAAAACTGTTTGTAATTTTGTCATTAATGATAATGGACTCATTAATAACACCCCCTTTTATTCAACTGTGTATAGTTCTGCTATATAAATACTTTGTGTAGAACTATCATCTTTAGTACAAGTAATTAATGTAAGTGTCGTCTTATCATAATTTCTTTTGATAGAGACAGTACCTGTATTTTTTTCTTTATATATGTTTGTAATTTTGTATTTGTAATTAATACCTGCATAGGTAACTATAGCTTCATCTCCTACTTCTAGTTTATATAAGTCTTTAAAGAAGGCTTTCCAACCAGTACCAGAATGTCCTGCTATTATTAAGTTACCATTAGTAACATCAGGCATTTCACTACCTTTTATTATTTCTATATTTGCTTCCACTGTATTAAGTTTGGAATCAATATTGTAAAAACCCCTTCTAAACTTTATTTTTGGTATTTCTAAGTAACCAATATAACTTTCAATATCTTGATAATTTTGTGTTTTATTTTCTTCTTCATCAGTAGTAATTTCTGTTGTATTTACGCTATATATTTCTGTTTCATTATTATTGTATATTTGTTCATTCATATAATCATAGGCAAATAGCTTTTTATCACTGATGAAGTTATAAAGAATAAAGAATCCTCCTAGTGTTATAACAAAGGCTCCAATTAGAGCGACTGTATTAGGAGAGATTCTTTTCTTTTTATTTAACTTTTTGTTTTTTACCATTGTAGTATACGAATCCTACTCCGGATATCAAAAGTACTGATCCAAATAAAGTACTTATTAGGGATTTATTACTTCCAGTAAATGGAACTTCTACTATTTCGTTATTTTCAAAGATAACTAAGGCTGTAGGTGTTTCATCACTAATTGTGAATTTATAAATTTCATCACTCTTCTTGTAACCTTCTGGAGCTTTTGTTTCTTCTACTGTGTATTCTCCATCTTTTAAGCCAGTGATAGTATGTGGCTCTTCTGTAGTTACAAATTCTTCTATTACATTTCCTTCACTATCTTTAACTACTAGAGTTGCTCCTGCTAATGGATTACCAGTTGCAGCATCTACTTTTAAAATGTTTACTAGTTTTTCAATAGGTGTATTTTCAATAGTTACTGTTACATCACGATGATCTTTATCTACTGTAAATTCATAGATTTCATCTGTTTTTTCATATCCAGCTGGAGCTTTTGTCTCTTCTACTGTATATGTTCCATCTTCTAGATCAGTTAGTTTGTGTGGTTCTGTAGTAGTTACAAATTCTTCTATTACTTTACCTTCACTATCTTTAACTACTAGAGTCGCTCCTGCTACTGGTTGTTTAGTAATTGAATCTATTTTTATAATTGTGGCATTTCTTTCAAGTTCTCTATTTCTAAATCTTATAGAAATATTTCTATTTGTATCAGTAATTGTAAACTCAACAACTTTATCATTTAAAATATAACCATCAGGTGCTTTTGTTTCTTGTAATGTATAAGTACCATTAGGTAAGTTTTTAATTACATGTGATGAAGTAGTTGAAGTCCAAGTTGCCACTATTTTTCCAGAACTATCTTTTAATTCGAAAGTTGCTCCTGCTAATGGCTCTTCTGTTTCAGCATCAATTTTAGTAATAGTTACTTTACTAGTTTCTAGTGTTAAGTTAGTTTCATCTGTTACAGTTGATGTATCAGGATATAATACGGAACCAAAAACACTTTGTTTACTAGGATCGCTTGATTTATACATATAGGCTTTATTAATTGAACCTGTTGTGGTTACTCTTATTTTTATATTAAGGCTTCCTATATCAACATTATCAACTGGAATTCTAACTTTAAAACTTTCAGAAGGTGCAAATGAAGTTTGTTCTGCTCCAGTTCCTGCATTTACTACTGTTGTTCCAGATGGAGCATTTTCTAATGATACAGTATAATTACCTGTTGTATATAATGTTTTTACACTAATAGTATTTGATTCATAATATTTTTTGTCACTTGATAAATTTAATGTACTATCATTATTAACAAGTTTAATAGCAGGTGTTGCATAAGATGTAATTTGTTCAGCACCATTTACTAGGTTAATTATATATTGTCTTAAATTATATGGATCAGATCCTGTTGTTTTAAAACTATCTGGTAAGTTATGTCCTCCCATATGTAAATCCATATACCACCATAAAGCCGCCTGTGTAATATAGTAATCTTTATCAGAATCTCCAGTTATACTTGTTCTAGGATATCCGTTTGATAGGATATAGGCAATAGCAGCTGGTGCTTCCCCTTCTAATGTCATGGTTACTCCATAAGGAATACCAAGGTTCATATCACGGCAGTAAACATATCCTCCTAGACTACTAGTTAATTTACCATAATGAATGTTATCAATATATCCAGTTAATATTTTTTCACTACTTGCTGTAAAACTAGTTGGTGCAGTAGTTTCAGCATTAGTACTAGTAATAGTAAATATTCCTAATGTTGCAACTAAAACTGCCATAATCATAAATTTGAATTTATGAACTTTTAATCTTTTCATTTTTATCCCCCCAATTTGTTTTTGTGCCTATATTATAACACTTTTCCTTTTAAAATGCAAGTTATTTTACCAATATCAGCAAAAAAGAGTAAATTTCTTCGCAAAGAATAATCTGATATAATTATTATT
>CAMMMG010000040.1 GCA_946497925.1 uncultured Mycoplasmatota bacterium | reverse complement strand
TTTTTCTCCATCTATGTAACTTCAAAATATAACTATCTTAGTTCACACCTACCACTAAGTCTCTTAAAGTAATTATATTTCTACTTTTAGATTTCTAAGAAAAATTCTAAATTTACTATATCAAAAAACACTTATTAAGTCAAACAGTTTACATGTTTAATTATCACTACTATTCATTAGTTCCATAAATCTAATATTCTTATTAGGATCACTACTCGTATTAATAAAATCAAAACTAGTTCTATTATTCTTATCAAAAGTAATACTCTTAAGTTCTAACTGTCTTGCAAGTTCTTTACTAACTCCAACTGAGCCATGAAAAAACTTAACATCACCAAGTACTCTTCTAATATTCTCTTTAATTAAAGGATAATGTGTACAGCCTAAAACAACATTATCGACACCTTTATACTCACTTAAATTATTCTCTAAATATCGATCTGTTTCTACTTCATTACCTTCTTCTATAAGTTCAGCAAGTCCACTACAAGGAAGAAGTATAGTATTCTTATTATCAAATTTATGATATAAAGCAAGAAACTTCTCACTTTCTATTGTTCCTTTAGTAGCCATAACTAATGTCTTACCACTTGGATTATAATCATGTACCATCTTATAAGCAGGTTCTATAGCAATAAATAAGGTATCAGGATATTCTTCTCTTAATTTTTTTACACACATTGCACTTGCTGTATTACAAGCAAGAACTATCGCAACACATCCTTTACTTAATAGAAAATCAACTATTGTCTTAACAATACTATAAACTTCATCACTACTTTTATCACCATAAGGATTATTAACTGAATCACAATAATATAAAAATTTAGCATTCTTCACAGTCTTTACAAGTTCTCTTAAAACTGTAACTCCTCCAAGCCCAGAATCTAAAACACCTATCATAAATCATCCTCCAAAGTAGTTTTAACAAGATAAAGACCACAAGACTTAGCAGTCGCTCCATTTTTACCTCTTACTTTACTATCAAGTATCTCTTTAACAACAGAAGGTTCAATCTTACCAGTACCAACTTTAAGTAATGCCCCAACCATATTTCTAACTTGATATCTCAAGAAACCATTACCAACAAACTTAATATCTAAAACATTATCGGACTCATCAATTGATACCTCATAAATAGTTCTAACACAATTTTCTTTAACATTATTCTCTGTAACAAATGCTCTAAAGTCATGTTCACCTTTAAAATACTGTATTGTCTCTACCATTTTAGGAACATTAAGAGGATAACAATGTTGATAGACATAATTCCTCATCACAGGATTAAATTCCCCCATATTTATATAGTAATGATATTCTTTTTTAATAACATGATGCCTAACAAAGTAATCACTTGTAACTTCCTTAACAGAATTAATATGTATCTCATCACTCAAATTACTATTCATCGCTCTTTTTAATTTATAAGGAGTAATAGAAACATCAATATCTAAATTAGCGACTTGATCAAGTGCATGAACCCCTTTATCAGTTCTTCCTGCTGCCTTTACAACTACTGATTTACCATCATTAATCTTAAGCGCAGCCTTTTCTAACTCTTCTTGAATAGTCCTATATCCTTCCTGCTTTTGATACCCTTTAAAATTAGTCCCATCATAACTAAATCTAATTAAATAACGCAATTTTCATCACTTCACATTCCAATAAATATCTTTAATCAAATCTTTAACATCAACTCTTCTAGGTAATTTAACATTCTTCTTATCTTTAACTAATAAAATAAAGGAAACTATATCAGGTCTTCTAATCTTATATAAATCTAACTCTTTACTATCAAAAAACACATCACTTGTATTACCTTCTACTAACATTTTATTATCATAAAGAACAATTAAATACTTAGTATATTGATATAAATAATTAGGATTACTACTATAGATAACAATAGTCTTTAAAAACTTCTCTTGTAATCTATTAATAATTCTAATAAGTTTTTTTCTTATATTTAAATCAAGTCCTCTAAAAGGTTCATCTAATAATATTACCTTAGGATTAGATAGAAATGCTAAAGCTAGTTGTAATAATTTAACTTCACTAAAAGTCAAAGTAGAAATACGTCTTTCTAAAATATCCAATCTAAGACCTACTATCTTTAAAGCTCCCTTTATTTTCTCATTAACATCACGTACCTCTATTTTTTTATATCTAATATAGTTAATAAAATATTCATAAATATTATCAACATTAAATAAATTAACAAAGGTTCGCTCTACTAGCACTATATCATTTCTAAACAAATAATAATTACGTCTTAACTTCCTTATCTTATTAAAATATATTATCCCTCTTGCCTCATCATCTAAAGATATTAATCTAAGCAATTTATCCCCATTATCACCATAGATACCAACAATCTCTCCTTTTGGAATAACAAAAGACAAATCATTAAATATTTTACTATTAACATGTGAAAATTTTATTTCCATAAACTATCAACCAACCCTAAAGGACTCATATTAATTTTTTCAGCAAGATTATAATATTCTAATTTAACAGATAAATCAACCATAAAAGGAAGTTCTAAACCAACTTTATTTAAAAGACTATCATCACTTAAAACCTTTAAAGAATCTCCACTACTAACAATATTTCCTTTATCTAAAACATATAAAGTACTATTAATAGTATAAGCTACTTCTTCTAAACTAGAACAAGACATTATTATAGTAGTACCACTACTTCTTACTTGCTCTAAAATACCCATAAATTCTTCTTTTTCATAAAAAGATAAATATAGACATGGGTCATCTAAAATTAATAATTTAGGTCCACTAACAAGAAGACTTGCAAGTGCTACTTTCAACCTCTCAAAATCATTAAGATCTTTTATTTTACTATCAAGTAATTTAGTAATATCTAAATCTTTTGCAATATCTTTAACTATCTTTTTAATCTTTTCATCATCCATACCTAAACACTCTAAAGGATATCTAATAGTCTTTAAAACACTATTAAAGTTAAAGACAAAATCAGCAAAAAAAGCAATATCTTTATCATCTTTAATTATTTCCCTATTATAAGTAACCCTTTTAGTATTAACAACTCCTGCTATTACTTTAAGTAATAAACTTTTCCCACTCTTATTAGAACCGGTAATAATAGTAAAAGAATTAAGTGGTACTTCGATATTAAACTTAGTAAAAGGTCCAAGCATTAAATTATCAACCAAAACCACTCTTTCCATATTACTTAACCTTCTTCTTTTGAATATTATAAGTAAGTCTAGCTACAAACTTATCAGGTAAGAATCTAACTCCAAACTTTACTATTTTCATTTTAAAGCCAGGAATTATAACAGTTTTTCCAGAAAATAATTTAGTTAAAGCATACTTCGCTACATAACTACTAGATAAAGCTTTTACTCCAAAACTTACCCCTGCTCTATTATTAAAATTAGTATCAACAGGTCCTGGACACAAAACAGAAATTTGTACTTTACTTTTTCTTCTTCTTAACTCTTCATTTATCGCTAAACTAAGACGATATACATAACTCTTAGTTGCATAATAACTACTAAGTAATGGTCCAGCCATAAATGAAGCAGAACTTGCTACATTAAGAATTATTCCCTTATCTTTTTTTACCATATCTTTTAGATAAAATTTAGTTAACATATGAACTGCACTAATATTAACATCTAACATATTAAGTTCTGTATTTATATCAGTACTAATAAACTCTCCAAACACCCCAAAACCAGCGTTATTAACAAGTAAATCAATATCATCATTACGAGTCAAAACATAAAGTTCTTTAACTTTCTGTAAATTAGATAGGTCAACTACAACTATCTTAACTTTAACTTTATCACCAATAGTTGCTTTAACACTTTCTAAAGCCTCTCTATTTCTACCAACAAGTATTAAATCATAATCTAATTTAGCAAGATTAATAGCAATATCACGACCTATACCACTACTTGCACCTGTAACCATAGCCTTCAACTAAACCACCTCCAGTAATTTCTTACAAATACATTTTATCACAGAAAAAAAGAGAATACTAGTTAAACACTCTCTATATATTCCATAAGTTTTAAGAAAAGTTTCATATGTTCTTTAGATAAACCATCTTTTCTTAGTTTACGAATAGCAATTCTCTTCTTCTTAATAGGCATATCACCAAATATAATACTAGCAAGTTTTTCTTTTAAATAAGTACTAATCTGTAAGTCCATTAAAATACTATCTATATCTTCATTAATAAGTCTAACTGCATCAATTTCAATATCTTTACCTTTACAATTTATAGTTAACTGTCCAATCGTATTAACGTTATTAACTATAACTACAAAGTCATTCTCTTCTATATTCATATCTTCTATTTTAATTTCTTGATCATTATAATAAGCTCTAACATCCTCTGCTTTCTTAGTATTTCTAAATCTAAACTTATAATTACGTCTCATAGGAGCTATACCACTCTTACCTTCAATAGATCTAATAATTACTGTATAATTATTTTGCATATAATTATAGTCAATATCAGTCTTTAAGTAATAACCTTCCTTATAAAGTGATGTAAGTCCATCATCTTCATAAAGAGTATACGTATTAGATACCCCTGGAAATATATGAATTTCCATATCTAGAGGAAGTCCTACATTATTAACATCACTTCTATTTGATAGAGGAATAACAGAACCTGCTTTTGCAAATACAGGATAATCTTCTTCTTTATAGAATGATACATATTTCTTATCACCAGGAAACTTCTTACCAGTTTTAAAATCATACCAAACTCCTTCTGGTATATAAAAACGATGTATTGTCCTATTCATTACATTATCTTTACGAGAAAGTATTGGGCAAACAAGAAACTCACTTCCTAAAAAGTATTGATACTTATAATTATCATCATCTATTACCCATTTATATTTATAATAGAAAGGTTCAATCAACACTTTAGCATTTTTATAATAGTTATAACTTTCTGTATATAAATAAGGAATTAATCTATGTCTTAAACGCAAGTAATCGTTAGCAATAGTTTCTGTTTTAATATCCCATCTCCAAGGCTCTCTTTTATAATAATTACCACGCGCTGCATGAAATCTTAAAATAGGACTAAAAGTACCAAGCTCTACATATCTAATATAAAGTTCGCTCTCCTCAATACCACCATGGTTCCCACCTACGTCATGACTCCAGAATGATACCCCGATATTAGCAGCAGCCATCATACTTGAAGATATTTCTTTAAGACCATCCCAAGACACTTCTGTATTACCTGCATAAAGTATAGGATATCTATGAGGAGCATAAATACCATTACGACTTAACATAATATTTCTTTTAGCAGGATTCCTACCTATATCTTTATAATTAAAGTGGTTATAAGCAAGTAACTTCAAAGCATTGTTATCGCCTTTATAGTCATGCCAGAAGAAATCAACACCTAAAGCCTCTAAAGGATGTAAAAATAGTTTAAAGTAAACATCAAGCAATTTAGGATTCATTGGATCAAAAACAATTATTTTATTATCATTAATACCTAAATATGAACAAGCTTGCGCATAATATGTTTCATGAGGATAAATTCCTTCACTAGGATCTATTTCTAAACCAAGTCTAACATTATGTTCATGTAAAAATTTAGAAATTTCACTTGGATTAGGAAATAATTCTTTATTAAAAGTAAAACCTGTATGCAAATCCTTAGCATTTCCAACATCACGATAATGCCAATCTTTATCTAATAAGAAGACTGCTAAAGGTACATTACGTCTTTCAAAATCACCAACTAACTCTTTAACACTATCTTCATTATAGGTAATATTACGACTCCACCAATTACCTAAAGCATAACGTGGAACAAGTTCAGGATTTCCTGTAAGTTTAAAGTAGTCTTTTAAAGCTAAAGGAAAGTCATCTTTATACATAAATACATATATATCTAAACTACCTTTCTCTCTTTCATAAAGAGTACCATCAGGATTAAACAAAAGACTATTACTATCATCAATACTAGCAAAACCTTCAAGAGAATAAAGACCACGTTTTAAAGCTTTAGGAGTATTAACATCCTCACTAATCATATTACCTCCAAGATTGCGGACTTCAGGATGACCATAATACCAATCTCTATCATTCTCACCATTTCCCATAAATAAAGTTATTTTTAAATTTTTCATTGGATCTACTTTACTACCAGAAAAATGAGCTTCTTTAACATAAGTAAGACGAAAATATTTAGTAGTAATTTCTAAAAATCTAGCATCTTGTTTAGTCTGATACTCTGGAAAATTAAAATAACGATTAATAGCAAACTGACTAGGAAGATCAACAAAAGTACCACTAGGACTATATTCAAGTCTAACAAGTCTTTCACTTAATACAGTAATACGATAATGATTACCTTTATAAATACACTTCTCATCACTCTTAGCTTTACTAACATCAATTTCAAATTGTCTACCTAGTGGATACATAGTCATAGCCTCCTTTTATTCTCTTTAATTTTAACATAATAAATAGAAAAAAAAAAGAGTTATAAATAGAAATATATATAACTCATTTTACAAACCAGGACTCATCACAAGGCGGAATGAGTTGCCAGGAAAAGGTCCTCCCATCGCACTTGTACTAGAGTCAAAACAGAAAATACCTGCTAATGACCAAGTACCATAGCCACCACCATGCACCAACCATTGATATGTTTCGCTTACCATTGTATATGAATCACTATACCAACCATTTATTTCTGATAAACTATGCGATAGGCATTCACTTCCATTGCATACTGTTAATATATCACTACTTGTATACTTATCATAATATTTTGATTCTGGCATTGATTCAAATCCAGAACTTCCTAACACATCATTATAATTTCCCATCACATATTCCCAGGCTCCTCCACTCATATCATAAATCCCGTAAATATTTCCTGTTGTTGAAGCTCCTGTTCCAGATGCTTCTACATCATATGTATAATGACATCCATAATCTGTATTGCCATTTGAAGGGCTTCCATAACTACAGCCCGTTATATATTGATCAGACTTATTTTGATATATTTCTTTATTCGCTCCACTAAAATTAGTGTTGCCTAACTTTCCATATTTTGATTGTGAAAGGTATGCAACTATTCCCCATTCACTGTTTTTCATCATATGGGTATCTGTTGTACTCTCTATTCCATATCTATTATTACTATCATTCATCTTTAAACTTACATTAAAAGCATTACTTACATTTATATATTTCCAACTAGTTACATTAGGTTTTATCATTACATCTAAATCAGTAGTATTTCCTCCACCATATTCTGCACTTGGATTACTACTACTTGTCTCAAATTTTCCTACCCATATTCCTCTTAATTCTTCATCACCAAATGTAAATGCATCTGGGGTATACCAATCATCATCACTTATTCCTTCACTTACTATGTATTTGGCACTTCCTCTATCTTTAACATTTTCTGATACAAACTTTACGTCTATTTCTCCTGGTAATACTTGTGTTGGTGTTGTATCTAAAAACGTTCCTTGCTTTCCATAATAGTTTGTTCCATCCTCACTTCCTATTGTGTAACTATATCTTGGTATCCATACCCACATTGTCTCTATATCATCCATATTAACTACTGTTCCTACACTTGCACTTTGATAGGTATCCCTTGTACTACTACTTACTGTTACTGCATTAGCCCACTTTAACTCATCATAGTTATACCAATCACTATTTGTATTTGTCCTATCTGCTTTTACCCAGTTATTATTTTCATATTTTACTGCAATCATTCCATCATCTAACATTGGACTATTTGGACTATTACTTTCTCTATCAAAACTTTCTACTA
>CAMMMG010000039.1 GCA_946497925.1 uncultured Mycoplasmatota bacterium | reverse complement strand
ATACTGCTCGTAATTGGGGTTATGATGATGGAAAAGCTGAAGGACTTGAAGAAGGTAAAAAGGAAGAAAAAATTTCTATTGCTAAAAATCTTCTTAAAGATGGTATGTCTATAGAATCTGTGTCTAAAAATACAGGGCTTAGTATAGAGGAATTACAAAAGTTAATTTAAAAATTGGTAGTTTATTATTAGTATTAATTGAGGATTATAGCCTGTAATTTATAGGAGATAGTCCTTTTAATATTTCTTTAATTCAAGTACGATTATAACAATAAGTATAATCATTTATTGTCATTTGTCATTATTCTTAATTTATCATAATTTTCAAGGCCTTTAGAACTACCTTCAGGAAGTAGATATATGTAATATGCTTTTAATCTTGGTCTTATAAAGTTTTCTGTTCTAATAGACGGATATATTGCAAGTATATTATTCTCTTTATCAGTAACAACTATATCTAGTTTTTGACATACAAAATAAGTATTAATCATTTTCTTTTTTGGATAACATAATCCTTCTTTAATTGGATAAAGATAAAATCTAAAGCCTTTTATTCTGTCTTTAAATTTAGTAACTGTTTTAAACTTGATTTTTTTATTACCGTTTTTTATATATTTTTCCATGTTACTCACCTGTTAGTAATATAACATTATTTTTAAGTTAAAGCTAGAATAAATGATATATTTGTGTTATTATAATGAAGAAAGAAAGGGAGGATAAATATGAGTGGACATTCAAAATGGGCTACTATTCATAGAAAGAAAGGGTTGATAGATGCAGCGCGTGGTAAAGTATTTCAAAAACTTGCTAAAGAAATATATGTTGCTGCTAAAAGTGGAGCGCCAGATCCTGATAGTAATGCATCTTTAAGACTTGTAGTTGAGAAAGCTAAAGCTGCTAATATGCCTAAAGATAATATCCAGAAAGCTATTGATAAGGCTAAAGGAGCTGGAAATGGTGAAAATTATGAGAGTATAAGATATGAGGGTTATGGACCAGCAGGAGTTGCCATCATGGTAGATTGTCTTACTGATAATCGTAATAGAACTGCATCAATGGTACGTAGTACTTTTTCTAAACGTGGAGGTAATTTGGGTACTGATGGTTCTGTTAGTTATATCTTTGAGAGAAAAGGAATTATAGAAATACCTAGTGACTATGATGAAGATGAAGTAATGTTAACTGCTTTAGATGCTGGAGCTTTAGATATGGAAAATACTGGAGATACATACTTAATCACAACACCAAGTGATAAATTTATTGCTGTAAAAGATGCTCTTGCTAATATCGGTGTAGCAGAATTCTTAACTAGTGAAGTTACATTTGTGCCAAACAATGAAGTAGAACTTGATGCTGAAACAAAAGAAAAAGTATATAATCTAATAGAGGCTTTAGAAGATATAGATGATGTAGGGGATGTTCATCATAATATGAAAGAGGACTAAGATGTATAGTTATATTATAGGAAAAGTAACGGAAGTAATGTCTAATGCTATTGTCTTAGAAAATAATGGAATAGGTTATCTTATTAATACACCTAATCCCTTTGCCTTTGTAGAAGGCAGTGAATATAAAGTCTATTTATATCAACAAATAAAAGAAGATGAACATAGTTTGTTTGGGTTTAAAACTAAAGAAGAAAAAGATCTATTCTTAAAACTTATTGGTGTTAAAGGGCTTGGACCTAAAATGGCTCTACCTATTATTGCTACTGGTTCTATTAATGGAATTAGTGATGCTATTAATAGAGAGAATATTCTTTATCTAAAGAAGTTCCCTAAAATAGGAGAGAAACTTGCTAAGCAGATGATTCTTGACTTAAAAGGAAAACTTGATGATTTAAGTAGTGGAGAAGAAGTTGTTAAAGATACAAGTGAAGAGTTAAGAGAAGCCTTGATTGGACTTGGTTATAAAGATAAAGAGATTAAGAGTATAATATTAAAAGTAGATAATTCTTTAAGTATAGAAGACCAAATAAAAGAAGCCTTAAAATTATTATTAAAGTAGGTGATTAAATGGAACGTGTTGTAACTAGTGAAGAGTTAGAAGATGATGGTGTAGTAGATAATACTATTAGACCTGAAGTATTAGATGAATATATAGGACAAAGTGAAGTTAAAGAGAATATTAGAGTCTTTATAGAAGCTAGTAAGATTAGAGGAGAAGTACTTGATCATGTTCTTTTATATGGCCCTCCAGGATTAGGTAAGACAACTCTTGCCTTTATTATTGCAAGAGAACTTGGTGTTAATATTAAAACTGCTAGTGGTCCATCAATTGAGAAAAGTGGAGATTTAGCAGCGATACTTTCAACTTTAGAACCAGGAGATGTCTTATTTATAGATGAGATACATAGAATGCCAAGATTTATAGAAGAAATACTATATCCTGCTATGGAAGACTTTACTTTAGATATAATAATTGGTGGAGAAGGAAGTTCTCGTAGTATTAAAATAGATTTACCACCGTTTACATTAGTTGGGGCAACGACAAGAGCAGGAGATTTATCTGCACCACTTAGAGATCGTTTTGGTATTGTTTCTAAACTGAAATTTTATACAACCGAAGAGTTAACGGAAATTATTAAAAGAACAAGTAGAGTTTTAGATATGCCTATAGATGATGATGCTGCAATAGAACTTGCTAAAAGAAGTAGAGGAACACCACGTATTGCCAACCGTCTTTTTAAAAGAGTTAGAGACTTTGCTTTAGTAGATAAAAAAGAATCTATTGATTTAGATGTTATGAATAAAGCCTTAGAGAGGTTAAAAGTAGGTAAGAGTGGACTTGATGAGACTGACCATCAATTATTAAAAGCAATTATTGAACGATTTAATGGAGGTCCTGTTGGAATAGATGCTCTAGCATCATCAATAGGAGAGGAGACATCGACAATAGAAGATGTTATAGAACCATATCTATTACAAGAAGGATATCTAAAAAGAACAAGTCGAGGTAGAATGGTTACAGAAAAAGCTTATAGAGAACTTAATATAAACTACCAAGGAGGACTTTTTGGAGTGGATTTAGATGTATAATGAATTAATAGATTCGTTACATAGAGAAATATTAATTAATAAATATAATGAAAAATTAATTCCTTTTTGGTTATGTAATCTAAAGAGTAGTGAAGATTACGATGAAGATAAACAAAAAATAATACTTAAAGTAAATGAAATGTATAAAAAAGCAAAGGTAGAACATCATTCTAAAGTTAGTTTTTTATTAGGTTTAATATCCTTTTTAAATAGAATTAATAATTATGATGCTTATTCTCTTTCTAGTCTTTATTTTCTAGGATTTTACTTAAGTGATTATGATAGTGATGAGTTAGAAGAGTTTGTTAATGCTAAAATATCACCTAAAATAATAAATGTAATATCTGAAAAAGTAGATAATTTACCTGAAAAGAGTTGTTATTTAGATTATTACCAAGGAAAAGATGATGAAATATTAGATGACTTTACTAATAAGACTAGTAAAGAGAGAAGAGAAAAAATAGGCTTTGCAGAAAATGCTAGTTTTGATAGGGGGTATACTCATGAAATTAGAAGAATTTGATTATAATTTACCTGAAGAATTAATCGCACAAACACCAATTAAACAAAGAGATGCTTCAAGACTTATGGTACTTGATAAGAAAAATGGGGAGCTAGTTCATAAACATTTTTATGATATTATAGATTATCTTAATCCAGGGGATACTTTAGTATTAAATGATACTAAAGTTTTACCTGCTAGATTAATAGGTGAGAAAGTTAGTACTAAAGCAGTTATTGAAGTGTTATTATTAAAAAATAAAGAAGGAGATACATGGGAGTGTTTAGTTAAACCTGCTAGACGTATTCATGTAGGAGATGTAGTATCTTTTGGTGATGGGTTATTAAAATTAACCTGTACAGAAGTTAAAGATGAAGGTATTAGAGTATTTGAGGCTAGTTTTAAAGGAATATTCTATGAATTATTAGATAAACTTGGTACTATGCCACTTCCTCCATATATTCATGAAAAACTAGAAGATAAAGATAGATATCAGACGGTGTATGCTAAAGAAATAGGTAGTGCAGCAGCACCTACTGCAGGGCTACATTTTACAGAAGAGTTACTTGAAAGAATAAAAGAGAAAGGTATAAATGTCGTTTATTTAACTTTACATGTAGGACTTGGTACATTTAGACCTGTTAAAGTAGAAGATGTTACTAAACATAAAATGCATAGTGAGTTTTATTCATTAAGCGAGGAAGGTGCAGATATCCTTAATAAAACAAGAGAAAATGGTAAAAGAATAATAGCAGTTGGAACAACATCTACTAGAACATTAGAGACAGTTTATGGTAAGTTTGGAGAGTTTAAAGAAGACTCTGGTTTTACAGATATTTTTATCTATCCAGGTAAAGAAGTTAAGAGTATCGATGGACTTATAACTAATTTTCATTTACCTAAATCAACCTTAATCATGTTAGTCTCTGCTATAGCAGGGAAAGATAATATCTTAAATGCATATAACATTGCAGTTAAAGAAAAATATAGATTCTTCTCTTTTGGAGATGCTATGTTTATAAAATAGGAGATTTCGTTATATGAAAAATAAAAGTTGTTTTGAACCAGATGAAATTTATTATAAAGTTGTTGGTAGTAGTACGGTACATGTAATTAGTTCTTTAACATATAGTTCTTTAAAAGGAGAAGTTTTTGATTTAGAAAGTTTAGGTAAATATCTATATAAAGTTAAAGATAATATTAGTTATATTCATTTTTATAAGTGTTTTGGTAATGAAGGAGATTATGAAACAAATAAAATATTTGCATCAACTAATACAGACGTTGTTATTACTATTGATGATAAAGAAATTCCTAATTTTGAAGTTTATAATGCTAAAAGTTTAACTATCAAAAAAGAATGTGAAGATGATAATATATTTAATGCTGAAATAAATAATGCTTCTAAAGTTGAACATTTATATACCAAAAGCTTAATAATTAAAGATGCAACATCTACAATTTTAAAGGGTAATCTAAATGTTTCTACCATAGAAATTTATTCGGGCTTTTTAGAAATAAATGATTTTAGTGAAGAAGCTGATGCTTTATACCATGGTGGAGATGAAATGAAATTAAATAACATAAATTGTCAAATTCATAATTTTTGTACCTGTGCAGAAAATATTGAAGTCCAAAATAGCAATATAAAAAGTTTTTATTGTAATTTTTTTGCCTGTGTTAAACCTGATTTTATTAATTCTACTTGGAATGTTACATCATCTTTGGACTATATTGATGGTGATATAGGTAATAGGGAGAATGGCATTATAATTACTGATGAAACTTTTAGCGATAAAGGATGTATAGATTTAGCAAGGGCATATGCTACTTATATACTTAGAGAATTTTCAATTAAAATGAATGGTTGTAATAAATTAGATATTGATTCTGAATTTGAAAAAATAAAAGTAAAAGAACAACTTTTAAAAGCAGAATATGATAGACAACTTGCTGCCTTAAATAATAGAAAAGAAATGATAGCAAAAGGTTATCAAAAGCGTAGAGTTAAAAATTTGATAGAAAAAAACGAAAAAAAGTTACATAGAAAAATTTAATATAATATTATTTTCTTCTAAAACTTGGAAATTAAATGTTGAAAAACTATTACTTATCATATATAATAAGAGACGTATTGGAGGAAGAAATATGGAAAAGAAAGAAACTAAAAAAGAAACAAATAAGAAAAATTATCATAATATTGAAATAAAAGTTGAAGGAAAAGAGTGGACAGATGCTGTTGATAAGGCTTATAAAGAAAAAGCAAAAGATGTAGAAGTAGATGGCTTTAGAAAAGGTAAATGCCCAAGAAATATCTATGATAAAAAGTATGGTAAAGACTATTTACTAGATGCAGCCGACTTAGTAATTCAAGATGCTTATACTAAAGCTTTAAAAGAAAATGACTTAGTACCAGTAGTACAACCTGAACCTAATTTAAAGAGTTTAGATGAAAAGAGTGTTACTTTTACATTTAAAATTATTACTAAACCAGAAGTTAAAATTAAAAAATATAGAGATTTAGGTATTAAACCTAATGAAGTTAAAGTAACTAAAGAAGAAATAGATCATGAGTTAGATTATCTTTTAGAAAGATATGAAGAATTAGTTAATAAGAGTGATGATTCTGAAGTTGAAAACGGTGATGTTGCAGTTATTGACTTTGAAGGATTTAAGGATGGTGTTGCTTTCGAAGGTGGTAAAGGAGAAAATTATTCTCTAGAAATAGGAAGTGGAACATTTATTCCAGGATTTGAAGAACAATTAGTTGGTATGAAGTCTTTAGAAGAAAAAGAAATTAAAGTAACTTTCCCAGAAGATTATATGGAAGAGTCTCTAAAAGGACAAGAAGCTACTTTTAAAGTAAAAGTACATGAAATTAAAACTAAAGAAAAAAGAGAATTAGATGAAGACTTCTTCTTTGATCTTGGTATTGAAGGTGTTAATGATGAAGAGAGCCTTAGAAAAGAAATAGAAGCTAATATAAAAGCAAATAAAGATATGGAAGAAGAAAATAACTATATTGATAGATTACTTGAAGCAGTATCTAAAAATGTAGAAGTTGATATTCCAGAAGAAATGGTAGATGAAGAAACAGATAGACTACTTAGAAGAGCAGAACAACAAATGGCTATGCAAGGAACTAGTTTAGATTTATATTATCAAATTACTAAATCTACTGAAAAAGATTTAAGAGATCAACTTGAAAAAGAAGCTTATCAAAACGTATTATATCGTTTAATGCTTGAAGAAATCATGAATATGGAAAAGATTGAAGTAAGTGATGATGAAGCAATGGAAGAAGCTAAAAGACTTGCTGAACGTTATAATATGGAATTAGATGATTTCTTAAATGAATTTGGTGGTATTGAGATGGTACAATATGACCAAGAAATGAGAAAAACTATTGAATTATTAAAAGAATTAAATAAATAGTTGCTAGATTTAAAAATCTTTGATAAAATTACTAGAGAAAAAAGGAGGGAAAACGCATGGCAAAAAAATTAGGACATAGACAAAAGAAGACTTTTGTATGCTCAGTTTGTGGAAATGAGAATTATAGAGAAGAAAAAAATGTAAATAATACTCCAGGAAGAATGGAAATTAGTAAATATTGTAAATTCTGTGGTAAACATACAACTCATAAAGAGAAAAAATAATAATATAACAGTCATTTAATGACTGTTTTAAGTCTATAAGAAAGGAGTAATAATATGGTTAATTCAAATGATTTTAAACCAGGTATGACTATTCAATTTGAGGGAGGAATCTATACTATAATTGAAAGTCAACATGTTAAACCAGGTAAAGGTGCTGCTATAGTAAAAGCTAAGATGAAAAATTTAAGGACAGGTTCTATTGTAGAGAAAACATTTAATGCAGGTGTTAAAGTAGAAACTGCTCATATCTCTAAAAAAACAATGCAATTTCTATACTCTATGGGGGATACTTATTATTTTATGAGTATGTCAGATTATGAACAAATAGAACTTGATAAAAGTGTTATTGGTGATGATGCTAAATACTTAAAAGAAAACTTAGAAGTTGAAATTACTTTCTTTGAAGGTGAGATGTTAGGATTATCATTACCTGATAAAGTAGTTATGAAAGTAACTAAAACAGAAGATGCAGTTAAAGGTAATACATCAAGTGGTGCTATGAAAAATGCAGAGTTAGAGACAGGTATGACTATTCAAGTACCATTATTTATTAAACAAGATGAAGATATCTTAGTAAGTACTAAAGATGGTAAATATGTATCTCGTGCGTAAAACAGTAATTTAAGTTACTGTTTTTTCTTTTCTATAATTGATTTATTTAGTTCAATATGATAATATTTTATTAGATAGTATAGAAGGAGCTAGTTATGGAAAAGAAAGATGATAAAAAGAAAAAGATAATTACAATAGTAATAAGTATATTAATCATTATAATTTTAATAATGGCAGTAAGTTATGCTTTTTTTAGTACTCAGTTATCTGGAACAGATCAAGTAGTAAAAGTGGGAACATTAGATTTAGTACTTGATGAGACAAGTGAAGGAATAAGTCTAGATAATGCTATAGGTATAAGTGATA
>CAMMMG010000038.1 GCA_946497925.1 uncultured Mycoplasmatota bacterium | reverse complement strand
TACACCTGTTTTTTATTTGAATTTGCAATTTTCCTTTTTTGATTTAATTATCTCCATATGATAGAGTGTAATCACTTTCTAGAAAGAGTTTAATTAGAAAAGGAGAGAAGTAATGTATATAGGATATAGAGAAGAAGAATTTAGAAATGTAATTGATTGGAAGAAAGCTATTGAGTTAAGAAATGAATTAAGAAGAAAAGGAGAAGTATTACCGGCGACTAAAGATGTAGTATTTAAAAATTTAATGATTAATAGTCACATGTTTTTAAGTATTATTTTGGAACATTTTCTAGGTATTGATAAAAAAGTAATAGAGAAAAATATGTATTTAGAAAATACAGAATTACCTGTTAGTAATGCTAAAGAACAAAGAAAAGTAACTGATATAATGGTAAGAGTGGGTAGAAATGTCATTAATCTTGAGATGAATGCTAAAAATTATTTAGGATTAGTAGATAGAAATGTAAAATATATAACAAAAGCTTTTAGTGAATTATCTCTTAGTGGGGAAGGCTATGAAGATGCGAATATAGCAATTCAGATAAATTTTGATTTAGATTGGCAGTATGATGATAGAGAAATAATAAAGTTTGTTTTAATGGATCCTATTAATAATATAGTTTTGACGGAAAGCTTACAAATATATAACATTAATCTTTTAAAATTCCATGAAAAATATTATAATAATGTTGAGTTAAGTGAGTTTGAAAGGGCGGTAACTTTACTAACTTTGAATAAAAAAGAAGATATGGAAAAGATTAGTGAAGGAGTTGAAGGATTAATGGAAGCGAAAGAAGAAATTAAAAAATTATCAGAGAATTTAGGGATAATAGGAGTTTATGATTATGAAAAACAAAAAGAATGGGAATGGAAACAACTAGCTAAAGAATATGTTAAAGATGATTTGGCACTAATAGATTCTTTAAAAGAAGAGAATGCTTTGATCACGAAACAAATTGAAGAGGATAAAAAATCTCTTGAAGAAGGTCAAAAATCTCTTGAAGAAGGTCAAAAATCTCTTGAAGAAGGTCAAAAATCTCTTGAAGAAGGTCAAAAATCTCTTGAAGAAGGTCAAAAATCTCTTGAAGAAGGTCAAAAATCTCTTGAGGAGAGAAATAGGGCTTTTGAAGAAGATAGAAAATCTTTTGAAGAAGATAAGAACTCTTTTGAGAAAGAGAAAAAAGATCTTGCAAAGAGAATGTTAGAGATGAATTTATCTATTAAGGATATTATTAAAACAACAGGTTTATCTAAAAAAGAAATAGAGGAGTTAAAAAACTCTTAAAAATATGATAATATAGTAACTGATGTTACTATATTTTTAAGTAGGTGAAGTTGATGAAACAAGAAAACATTCGTAATTTTTCAATAATCGCTCATATAGATCATGGAAAAAGTACTTTAGCAGATAGAATTTTAGAAGAGACTAAAGCAGTTACAGAAAGAGAAATGAAAGAGCAATTGTTAGACTCTATGGATATAGAAAGAGAACGAGGTATTACTATTAAATTAAATGCTGTATCTATTAATTATTTATATAATAATGAAACATACTTATTAAATTTAATTGATACTCCAGGTCATGTTGATTTTTCATATGAAGTTAATCGTTCTCTTGCAAGTTGTGAAGGTGCTATTTTAGTAGTAGATGCAACACAAGGAATAGAAGCTCAAACCCTTGCAAATCTTTATCTTGCTCTTGATAATAACTTAACTATTATTCCTGTTATTAATAAAATAGACTTACCTAGTTCTGATATTCCTAAAGTAACAGAAGAACTTACTAATTTAGGATTTGATGAGGAAGAAATTATTTTAACCAGTGCGAAAACAGGAGAGGGTATAAAAGAATTATTAGATGCTATTATAACAAAAATCCCTGCTCCTAAAGGTAGTAGTGATAAACCTTTACAAGGATTAATCTTTGATAGTATTTATGATTCTTATCGTGGAGTTTTAACAGCAGTTCGTATCTTTAATGGTAGTGTCAAAAAAGGTGATACCATCTATATGCTAGAGAGTAATGCTAGTTATGAAGTATTATCTATTTTAAAAAATACTCCTAAAGAAGTAGAAGTTAATTCTTTAGGTACAGGAGAAGTAGGTTATATCTATGCTTCTATAAAAAGTATTAGTGATGTTCATGTTGGTGATACTATCACATTAAATTCTACTAAAGAAAAGATAGAAGCATTATCAGGATATAAAAAGTTAAAAAGTGTTGTTTACTGTGGTCTTTATCCTCTTGAAACTAATCAGTTTGAAGATTTAAGAGAAGCCCTTGCTAAGTTAAAACTAAATGATGCGGCCCTTATCTATGAACCTGAAACATCTGTGGCTCTAGGCTTTGGTTTTAGAACTGGCTTTTTAGGGCTATTACACATGGAAGTAACAATAGAACGTATTAAACGTGAATTTGATATCGATGTAGTTGCAACAACTCCTTCAGTTATTTATGAAGTAACCCTTACTGATGGTTCTAAGATATCAGTTGATGCCCCTAATAAAATGCCACCTAAAGTTAAGATAAAAGAAATAAAAGAACCATTTGTTAAGACCTCAATTTATACTCCAAAAGATTATATTGGGCCTTTAATGGAACTATGTCAAGATAAGCGTGGAACTTTTATTAATATGAATTATCTAGATGAAGAAAGAGTCTGTCTTATCTATAAATTACCACTATCAGAAATAGTCTATGATTTCTTTGATAAGTTAAAATCAATTACCAAAGGTTATGCTTCTTTTGATTATGAAGTAATAGGATATGAGCCTAGTGACTTAGTAAAACTAGATATCTTGTTAAATGGTGAAGTAGTAGATGCTTTAAGTGTTATTGTTCATAAAGACTTTGCTTATAATAGAGGTAAATTAATAGTTCATAGATTAAAAGAAGTAATACCAAGACAGTTATTTGAAGTACCAGTTCAAGCATCTATTGGTAATAAGGTAATTGCAAGGACTGATATTAAAGCCTTAAGAAAAGATGTTCTTGCTAAATGTTATGGAGGAGATATTACTCGTAAGAAAAAACTACTTGAAAAACAAAAAGAAGGTAAAAAGAAGATGAAACAAATTGGTAGTGTAGAAGTGCCTCCTGATGCTTTTCTTGCTATATTAAATACTAAAGAAAATTAGAGTTGTAATATACTCTGTTTTTTGTTAGAATCTTTTAGGAGAGTGATTTAATGAGTGAGTTAGTACAAATCTTTGCCATATTTTTAGAAGGGATAATATCATTTTTCTCACCATGTGTTATTCCCCTAATACCTCTATATATGGGTTATCTTGCTACTAATGCTAAAGAAATAGATGAAAATGGTAATGTTACTTATAAAAAGAAAATAGTTCTAATTTATACCTTATTCTTTATCTTAGGAATATCCATGTCTTTCTTTATTTTAGGATTATCTTTTACAGGACTAGGTTTATTCTTTAAAGACAATAGAAAAATATTCCTAGAAATAGGAGGTATTATAATAGTAATACTAGGATTATTCCAATTAGGTATAATAAAAGTAGATTTTCTAAATAAAGAAAAGAAATTAAAGATTAATTTTAATCCCAATAAGATGAGTAAGAAAACTGCTTTCCTTATGGGATTTCTATTTTCCTTTGCCTGGACTCCTTGTGTAGGACCTGCTTTATCATCAACTTTAATAATGGCTAGTACAGCAAGTACTGCTTTAATAGGAAATATCTTTGTATTGGTTTATGCTATAGGATTCTTATTACCATTTATTATTTTAGGACTATTTACTACTAAAGTCTTAAATATTATTAAAAGAAAACAAAATATCTTAAACTATATTGTTAAGATAGGAGCGATTATCATTATAGTTATGGGAATGTTTGTATCTTATACAGGTTTTACCATGGAGTCTACTAAAGATAAAGAACCTGTAAAAAGTACAGGTAAAGTAGAACTAGCAACTCCAATTAACTTTACTTTAAAAGATCAGGATGGTAACACTCATACTTTAGATGATTATATAGGCAAGACAATAGTTTTACATTTTTATGCCATAGATTGTTTTTCATGTTTAGATGAATTACCTCATATTGAAAAAATATATAATGACTATAATCAAAATAAAGATGATGTTATCATATTAGGAATTGCTAACACTTCTCGTAATCCTAAAGATGATATAATAGATTTCTTAAAAGAAAATAATTATACCTTTACCTCACTAAATGCTAATGATAAATTATTTGATAAGTACTATATAACAACATATCCTAATACTTATATAATAAACTCTAACGGTAATATCGCTTTTGTCACTTTTGGCAGTATGACTTATGAAGACTTAAAAGAAGAAATAGAGAAAGTAAGATAATACTTTAAAAAAAGTTTATTTTCCTATATACTTATTATAGAGGGATAAGTAATGAATAGTAGAATTGAATTAAATAAAGATAAACAAAAAGATATAGATAGAGAAAAACAAACTGAAAGAGTAAAAAAGATAGTTAAAAGAATAGTAATATCTATTATTATAATCTTTTTACTTGTCTTTTTTACATTTCTTTACATCACTACAATAGGTACGACTTCTTTAATTGTTAATGAAGAAGCAATTGTTAATGATAAATTACCAGAATCATTTAGTGGTCTTAAAGTTATTCAGTTTGGAGATTTACATTATAATAATAATGACTTACTAAAAGATGTAGTTAATGCTATTACAAAAAGAAATCCTGATTTAATTTTATTTACAGGAGATTTGTTAGGTGATGAAGATTTAACTCCAGGAAATAGAAAGAAATTAGTCAAAGAGTTAAAGAAACTAGATGCAACACTTGGAAAATATGCAGTCTTAGGAGAAAGTGATAATGATGAAGCCTTATCAATATTGTTAGATTGTGGTTTTACTGTATTAGATGATAGTAATGAACTTATCTATAATGAGTCTAATGAACCTATTATGTTAGTAGGCTTAAATACTAATAATGATGTAATTAATTATGATAAAGCTTTTACTAATTATAATGAGAATACCTATACTATAACAATATTTCATAAACCAGATTATATAGATGAATTTGTAGAAATATATCCAGTTGACTTAGCTTTAGCAGGACATTCTCATTTAGGAGAGATTAGAATACCTTATTTACTTAATCTTGCCAATAAAGACCATGCATCTAAATATATAAATCCATATTATGAAATTAATAATACTAAATTTTATATAACATCAGGGCTAGGTACTGATACATATGATGTTAGAATTAATGCAAGACCATCTATTAATTTCTTTAGACTTAGGAAAACAACTTAGTAAAGAAGTTTTCCTTTTTCTTTTCTTCTTTAATATAAAGAGGTATTTTCTTTAATGTCTTATTATTAAGACTAATATTTATATTACCAACTTTACCACTATTTATTGAGTCATCAATACTTGCAAGAACTTTAACATTATCTTTCTCACTTTCTGTTAAAGGATAAGAAAAAGATTTATTTACATAGTACTTATTATCATCAATAACAAGATCAAAATCATTTTTATCAACAATATCATAATTACTATAATTATCAAAAGCATATTTAGCTAGTCTTTCATGATTATTATATTCATCATTATCATACAAAGTAACAACAGTTATTTTTAAATCACCTTTCTTATGAGTAGTAACAAGTGTTTTACCTGCACTAGGAGTATAACCATTTTTACCACCAGTACAGTATTTATAATCTCCTAATAATTTCATTCTGTTATACCAAAGATAACTTTTATTATCAGTTTTTACACGATATTCTTCAGTTCCTATAATTTTTCTATAAGTCTTATTCTTATAAGCATATCTTGAAAGTTTTGCCATATCTCTTGCAGTAGAGTAGTTTTTAGTCTCTTCATCAAGTCCATGAGGATTACTAAAAGTAGTATTAGTCATACCAATCTCTTTCGCTTTTTCGTTCATCATCTTAACAAATTCATCAACACTACCTGCAACTTCTTTTGCAATTACAACTGAAGCATCGTTACCACTTCTAAGCATAAGACCATAAAGTAAATCAATTAACTTCATCTTTTCATTTAACTCTAAATAAATACTAGTCCCATACATCTTTAGAATCTCTTCTCCTGCTTCAACTTCACTATCTAAATCACCTTTTTCTATTGCAATAATACAAGTCATTATTTTAGTAATAGAAGCGATAAGTCTTTCTTCATCAGCATTATTTTCATATAAAACTCTACCACTATCTAAATCCATTACAATACTACTTTTAGCAGTATCAAAAGTATCTTCTTTACCAAAAACATTTAAAGGTACTAAAAATAAAAACAACATAACTAATACTTTCTTCATGAAACTTCACCTAATAAAACTTATTCTAAAAAAATGAAAGTATAACTTTCTTTATTAGTTTAATAATATTAATAGTGAAAAATGCACTGTCTGATTTAAGAAAATTGCACAACGAAAGAGTAGAAAACTGCACAATAAAATTAAAGAAAGTTGCACAATGACATAAAATGTGATATTATGTTAGTGAGGTGAAATAATATGGCATTAACAAAAGAAGGATATAAAGAAAGATTAATTGACAAAAAAATTGATAGATATTTAAAAATATTTGGAGCTTTAAGTATAGAAGGTCCAAAATGGTGTGGTAAGACTTGGACTTCTCTAAATCATTGTAATTCTGCCATTTATTTAGATGAGACAGAAGAAAATTATAATACAAGGGCGAAAGCAGAAATTGATGTTGGCCTTATACTTGGTGAAGATTATCCCGAATTAATAGATGAGTGGGGAAGAATACCTGCTGTATGGGATGCCGTTAGACATAGATGTGATATGGATAAAATAAAAGGAAAATATATTTTAACAGAATCTACTACTATTAGAGATAAAAGTAAAATACATCATTCTGGGGCAGGAAGAATAGATAGATTAAAAATGTATTCTATGAGTCTTTACGAATCAGGAGATTCAACTGGAGAAATATCACTTACTGATATGTTCGAAGGAAAAAAAGTATGTAAAACAGTAAAGATAAAACCAACTTATGAAGGACTTGCTAAACTTATAGTTAGAGGTGGTTGGCCTGAAAATATATCTACTGATGATAATGACTTACATATATTACCTCAAAGCTATATAAATGCAGTTTTAGAGTCAGATATTTCTAAAGATGGAGTTTTAAGGGATAAAAATAAAATGAGAATGCTACTAAAATCTCTTGCTAGAAATGAAAGTGCAGTTGTAAGTAATAATACCTTAATAAGAGATATTGAAGAGGTAGCAACAGATGAAGAATACACTGTGAGTAGAAATACCATTACAGATTACTTAAATATTTTAGAAAATTTATATTTACTTGAAAATCAAGAAGCTTATACAACTAATTTAAGGTCTAAAGAAAGAGTTGGAAAATCATCAAAAAGACATTTTACAGATCCATCACTTGCTTGTGCAGTTCTTTCTATTACACCTAAAATATTAGAAAATGATATAAGAACTTTTGGTTTAATGTTTGAAGCTTTAGTAGAAAGAGATTTAAGAATATATATAGAGAGTTTAGATGGAAAACTTTATCATTATAGAAATAATAATAATGGTGTAGAAGTTGATGCAATTGTTGAGCTTCCTACTGGTGAATTTGGAGCGATTGAGATTAAGTTAGGTACAAATGAAATAGAATCTGCTAAAGAAAGTTTAACAAAGTTTTCTAATGAGGTAAAAGTGGAGCCTAAATTTAAATGTATTATATGTGGATTGTGGGATGCAGTAGTAAAAGATGAAGAAACAGGTATTTATATTATCCCTATAACAGCTTTAAAGCCTTAGTATGTAAAGTAATATTTATATCTAAAAAAAATCTTGCCTTTTTCTCTTATATAATTCATACTAGAAGTAGATGGAGGTGAAAAAGGTGAGAGGAGTAAAATTATTCGCTATTTTAGCAGTATCAGTGCTATTTATGACAGGTTGTGGTGGAGAAAAAACATTAACTTGTACAAATAGTGAAGAGAGTAGTGGTATCAAGATGAATCAAGAAGTAACTATGACTTTTAAAGATGATAAAGTTACTTATGTTAAAATGAGTATTGATAATGAAGCGACTGATGATACTATTATTGATAACTGGGATATGTTTGCATCTATGTTAGATTCACAATTTGAAGAGACAGAAAAAGATGGTGTTAGTTTAAAA
>CAMMMG010000037.1 GCA_946497925.1 uncultured Mycoplasmatota bacterium | reverse complement strand
ATTATTATAAGATAAATACCTATTATCCAAGTAGTCAGATATGTAGTCACTGTGGTTATAAGAATAGTGAAATAAAAGATTTAAGTATTAGAGAATATGATTGTCCAGAATGCGAAGTACATAATGATAGAGATATAAATGCAAGTTTAAACATATTATTAGAAGGTTTAAAATTACACTATAACTTACAAAGTTTAGTTTAAATAATGTTTGATATAATGAAAATGAACAAAGATAAATAGATTATTGAGTACGGTAGCGACTATCGGAATTTAAGCCTATGGAGAATAAGGGATACCTTATCTGTGAAGTAGGAATCCTTGGAGGTAACGACAAGGGCGAAATAAAATTTATTTTATTTCTTATGTTCTTGCTTGTGCTTCAACTATTCTAAATGCAGCAAGATTTTTGAAATCACTATCTTTTATTTTTTCTATATCTGGTAAGGTGCGTTTTTCATCTAAAAGAATTAAAACTTTAAATTCATTAGGAGTTAATTTCGGCATATTTATTAACTCTTCAATATTTAAATCTTTGTATAATAATTTAATTTGTTCAAGCAACTTTTTATTATGTCCAATTTTATTAAAAAATATTTTTCTTTTTTCTATAAAATCTATGATATCAATAAAGCCTGCTTGTTTAATCATATCTTCAGTTATTTCTTTTTTTGCATAACAATCAAGTAAGTTAAGCATAATAATGTCATCATTAGTTAGATTAACTATTGTGTTTTTTTCTTTATTTGCCATAAAGTATTCCTCCTTAAATAAGCTTATTATATATTATTTCTACAAAATATGCTATACTTAATTTGAGGAAAGGACTGATTTGGATGAATATAAAAATTGAAAGAATTAATCATATGATTATGGAAGAAATAAGTAAAATCTTAATGTTAGAGGTTAAAGATGAAGACATTAAGTTTGTAACAGTTACTGATTGTGATACATCAACTGATTTAAGTTATTGCAAAGTATATGTGACAGTTTTAGAGCAAGAAAAAAAAGATGAGACTCTAAAAGCTTTAAATAACGCCAGTAGTTTTATAAGAGGAGAACTCGCTAAAAGAATAGAGATAAGACATATCCCAGAACTTAAATTTATTTATGATGAGTCAATTTTCTATGGAGAGAAGATAGATAAGATTATAGATGAAATAAATGAGGAATAAGATGAATTATAAAATTATTGTTAATAAAGATAGAATGTATGATAAAAAAGATTTTTCTAATATTAAACTAGTTAAGATTACTAATGATGTAAAAGAAGAATGTCTACTTGAGAAAAGGACTTTAAAAGCATTTTTAGATATAAAGAGAGATTTAGAAAAAATGGGAATTTTTATTTCTTTTTGTAGTGGTTACCGAAGTGTAGAAGAACAAGAAAAATTAATAGATGAATTTACTAGTATTTATGGTAGTGCTTATGTAAAAGAATATGTTGCAAAGCCTAAAACTAGTGAACATCATACTGGACTTTGTTTTGATATTGATTTAATTATTGATAATAAAATTGTTGCTGATAATGATGAATTGTTTGCAAATCTTGATATCTTTGAAAAAATTATAAGTATTTTACCTAACTATGGTTTAATTCTTAGATATCCTAAAGGTAAAGAAGAAATAACAGGCTATAGTTATGAACCATGGCATTATAGATATGTAGGTAAGAGTACTGCTAAAATCATAACAGATAACAACTTAACTTTAGAAGAGTATGATAAACTTTATAATAAATCAGGTATTCTTTTAGTAAATAAACCTAAAGGATTAACTTCAAGAGATGTTGTAAATGAAATAGGAAAGATTTTTGATACAAAAAAAGTAGGACATAATGGGACGCTTGATCCTATGGCAGAAGGGTTACTTGTAATTACTATTAATAAAGCGACTAAAGTAAATGAATTATTAACTTCTACTGATAAAGAATATATCGCTGAAGTAAAAGTGGGAATAGAAACAGATACTTTAGATTTAGAAGGTAATATAGTAAAAATGAGTGAGAAAAGAGCCTCTAAAGAAATGTTAGTAGATTTATTTAATGAGTTTCCAAGAGAATATTTACAAGAGGTTCCTAAATATTCTGCTATTAAAGTAGATGGTAAGAAATTGTATGAATATGCTAGAAGTAATGAAAAAGTAGACCTTCCTAAAAGAAAAGTTATACTTAAAGAGTTAGAGTTACTTGATAATAAAGAAGATTATTTTAAATTTAGATGTGTTGTTTCTAAAGGAACTTATATTAGAAGTTTAATAAAGGATATGGGAGAATATTTAGATATACCTTGTACTATGAGTAGTTTAAAAAGAACAAGACAAGGAAAATTTAAGTTAGATAATGCTATTAATTTAGAAGATATAACTATAAATAGTAATTTAATTACAATTAGTAATGCCCTAGATATAGATAAAAGAGAAATTAAAGATAAAGACTATAAGAAAATAATTAATGGAGCATCTATAAATAATAGTTATAATACTATAGATAAAGTTTTATTTATAAAAGATAATAAAGAAATTGCGATCTATCAGAATATTAATAACAAATTAAAATGCTTTAAAATGTTAAACGAGACTAATTAAGTCTCGTTTCTATGTCATTACTTATTATTTTTTTGCATAATTCAATAAACTGTTTAACATTATCAATATTAAAAGAATATGTGTATTCCTTTTTACTATTTTCTATAATTACTCCCATCTTATCAACAATAATTTGTAATTTATTTAGAGGTATTTCATCAAATTTAATATTGGGTATTTCTATATCTTCATAAAATAGAGATAAGTCGAGGTTATATTCTTCTATTAGAGAAATATTCAAATTAGTATAATCATTATATATTAATTTTTCTATTTCTTCTTTGGTGCATTTTATTTTATTTCCACTTAAAACCTTTATATAGTCGCTACTATTAGTTATTTCAGGTATAAAATATTTAAACCATAGATAATCTGTAAATAAATGAATATAATATCCCATAATAAAAGGATTGTTTAGATTATTCTTATATTTATCTAAAAATTTATCAAAAATAGGAAGATCAGTTTTATCATTTAATAAAAAGTGAGACTTTACTTTAGATTCGCCTAATTGTTTACTAATATCAGGAGCGATTGTACCTAAAAATAGTTCTTTTTCATTCATTTTTAAATCTTTATTAATTTCTTTAGCGACTGCTATATGTATAACTGCACTTGCCATATTTTCACATCCTTTACAATAAATTTTATCATAATTTAATTAAAAATAATAGACAAATTAAGAGTTTTATAGTATATTATATGCGTACCTATTCCTAGTAATTGGAGTTCTTCCTTACACCAGTTACCAAGAATAAGGCTAATCAATAAGAAGAAAGGAAGGTTAAAATGGCTTTAACTAAAGAAGAAAAACAACAAATCATTAAAGATTTTGGTGTAAATGCAAATGATACTGGATCTGCTCCTGTTCAAATAGCAATTTTAACTAAAGAAATTGAAAATTTAACAGAGCATTTAAAGACTCACATCCATGATCATCATTCACGTCGTGGTCTTTTAATGAAAGTTGGACAAAGAAGAAATATGCTTAATTACTTAGCTAAAAAAGATGTTGCAAAATATCGTGAAGTAGTTAAAAAATTAGGTTTAAGAAAGTAGGACTCAAAGAGTTCTTTTTTTCTTGACTTTTGTAATACTTTGGTGTATAATATGTTGGCTGGAGAGGGGAGATATTATGAGTAAAGATGAAATGCTAGGAGTTTTAGATTATTTACATAAAAGAGACAGTGGTGAAGTAAGAAGGCCAGATGTAGGAATGATAGGTTCTCCTGTTGAAGAGGATATTTCAGAAAATATTGTTAGCTTTGTGACAGGTAATATTAGAGTATATATAGATTTAGAACATACTCGAAGTTCAATAGTAGATAGAAGTGTTGCACTATTTAGAACTAAACAACGAGGTTATGTGCCATTAGACTATTTTCCTAGAAAAGTTAGAGGACTTAATGACGAAGAGAAAATTAAAGAAATTTGTTATAAAATAACTGAATTAGAAAAGGGTGCTATGAAGGAGTTATTAAGTACTGATTTATTAGCGAGTAGTGATATGGGTAGAGTTTTTACAACCGGTGATATTATTATTGGAGATAGTAAGCATGTTAAACATGGAATTTATGTTCCTTATGTAGATGAGAACAGTTTAGTTATTAGAGAAGATATAGTAGATTCTGAAGTAAAAAAATTAATTAAAGAATACTATATTGATAAAATGTAAAAAGAAAGAGTGGAAATTTCTTTCTTTTTCTGTTATTATACTAATAGATTTATGGAGGAAGTAATATGAGTAAAAAAATATATGAATATGATTTTTTTGGAAAGAAGATAGTAGTAGAGCATGGTGAACTTGCTAAACAAGCGACTGGTTCTGTTTTAGTTAGATATAATGATACTGTAATATTAACTGCAACTGTTATTAATAAGAAAGCTAACTTGTTAAGTGATTTCTTTCCGTTAACAGTAAATTATCAAGAAAAACTATATTCTGTTGGAAAGATTCCAGGAGGATTTATTAAGCGTGAAGGAAGACCAACTGATGCTGCTACTCTTGCTGCTAGAATGATTGATAGACCTATGAGACCTTTATTTAAAGAAGATTTTAAAAATGAAGTACAAGTAATTAATACAGTTCTATCAGTAGATCAAGATTGTTCTCCTGAATTAACGGCAATGCTAGGTTCAAGCCTTGCAACTATGATTAGTGGTGCACCGTTTATGGGGCCTATCGCTGGTGTTAAAGTAGGATATGTTGATGGAGAATATATTATCAATCCAACAGTAGAAGAATTAGAAAAAAGTGAGCTTGATCTAACTGTCGCAGGAACAATTGATGCCATTAATATGGTAGAAGCAGGTACTAAACAAGTTAGTGAAGAGATTATGCTTGAAGGATTAATGAAAGGTCATGAGGCAATAAAAGAGTTATGTAAGTGGCAAGAAGAGATAATTTCTGATATTGGAGTTACACCATTCCTTTATGAATCTTTAACTATAGAAGATGATTTAAGAGATGAAGTAACTAAACTAATTGAAAAAGATTTAGATGAAGCTTTAAGAATTAAAGAAAAATTAGAACGTTATGGAAGAATAGATGAAATAAAAGATAATCTATTAGAAAAATATAAAGAAGATAATAAAGATCTAGAAGATGAAGAGTTAGATTTATTACTTGTAAAAGTAGAGAAAATATTTAGTGATGTAGAATATAGATTATTTAGAAATATTGTAGTTAAAGAGAAAATCAGAAGTGATGGCAGAAAGATGGATGAAATTAGACCATTATCAACTGATATAGATTTACTTCCTAGAACTCATGGTTCTGCTTTATTTACAAGAGGAGAAACACAGTGTTTAGCAGTTACAACACTAGGAGCATTAGGGGAACATCAAATACTTGATGGACTTAGTTTAGAAGATGAAAAGAGATTTATGTTACATTATAACTTCCCACAATTTTCAGTTGGTGAAACAGGAAGATATGGGGCACCTGGTAGACGTGAGATTGGTCATGGGGCTTTAGGTGAGAGAGCCTTACTTCAAGTAATACCTAGTGAAGATGAATTTCCTTATACAATTCGTGTAGTATCAGAAATACTTGAAAGTAATGGTAGTAGTTCACAAGCTAGTATCTGTGCAGGATGTATGAGTTTAATGGCTGCAGGGGTTCCTATAAAATCTCCAGTTGCAGGTATTGCTATGGGTCTTATTACAAGTGATGATGATTATACAATTCTAACAGATATCGCTGGAATGGAAGATCATTTAGGTGATATGGACTTTAAAGTAGCAGGAACTAAGGACGGAATATGTGCTTTACAAATGGATATTAAAATAAAAGGTGTTACTAAAGAAATATTAAAAGAAGCTTTAGAACAAGCAAAGAAAGCAAGACTTGAGATACTTGAAGTTATTAAAAAACAAATTGCAGAACCTCGTAAGGAAGTATCTAAATATGCTCCTAAGACTAAAATATTCTTTATTTCTCCATCTAAAATACGTGATGTTATTGGTAAAGGTGGAGAGATGATTACTAAGATTATTTGTGATGCTAGTAATGTTACTGATGTAAATAACATCAATGCTGTTAAAGTAGATTTAGAAGATGATGGTAGAGTAATTGTATATCATAGTGATCAAGATATTATTGATAAAACAGTTAAGATGATAGAAGATGTTGCAAGAGAAGTAGAAGTAGGAAAGACTTATGAAGCGAAAGTAGTTGCAGTTCATGACTTTGGATGTTTTGTAGAAGTATGGCCAGGTTGTGAAGGACTAGTACATGTATCACAACTAGATACTAAGCATATTGACAAAGTAGAAGATGTTGTAAAGGTAGGAGATACTATCTTAGTAAAAGCGATAGGTAAAGATAAAAAAGGTAAAGAAAACTTCTCTAGAAAAGAAGTACTATTAGATATGAAAAAGAAGAAGTCTAAATAAAAACTTCTTCTTTTAGTATGAAAATAATTTACAGTTATATGTTTCTAATAAATCATTAACATCTTTAAGTTCATATATTCCTTCGATAAAACAAAATCTAATAATTAAATCATAGATACTATTTTTAGGTAGGGAGTAGGAGGCGCTGTTTAATAGTTTATCTATCTCATCCTCATTTAATTTTAACGATAATCCTAATAATATAACTGTTTCTTTACTTGGATGATAATTAATATCACTTCTAATTTTAGAAAATAATCTCCTATCAATATGAACTTTATTATAGACATCACTATCTTTTAATCCCCTATCATCAATATACTTAAATAATAATTCTTGGAAATGACTTTCTTTATTACTTTCATTAATATAATTATCTACTTTTGAAGTTTGATAATTACTTAATCTTCTTCTTATACGAGGTATTGCTTTTAAGTTCTCATTAATATATTCATTTAATCTTTCTTTCATAAATTGTCTCCTTTAATGCGACCAAATTAATTATTAAATATAATACAATTATACCAGAAAGAAGGAGATGTGTATGCAAGAGTTAGTAGATAAGTTAAAAGAAAATAGTATTTTAGGAGTAGAGGTTAAAGCTAATTTAAGTATTAGTCCAGGTAAAAGTGGAACTATCATAACAAAAGATAAGAAAGTATATGGTTACTCTTTATATGTTTTTATGACTCCATTTATGGAGAAAAATAATATTCCATTAGAAAATATATATTTAATAAAAGAATTAACAGATGATGAGTATAATAAGATTCTAAAATTTATTCAAGAAGAAATAATCAGTAAAGAGTATGAATGTAGGCCTCAACGAGATAGTTATGATGCTGTTTTTGGAAGAAATGAATCTAAACTATTTTATTATCCTAATTGTTATGATGTTAATACTAATGAAAGCTTATATGAGAAGGCTAGAAAACTAATAGAAGAGGTTAAATAGCAACCTCTTCTTTTTCATATTCTTTACATTTTTCTTCTAATAACTTAAAGTCACAACATCTTTTTCTTAATCTACTAGATAAATGTCCTTTATCATAACGCAATCTAAACTGTTTAACTTTAGATAATAGTTTAGATTTATGTTTATTTAAATAAGTAGTTTGTTCTATAATTAGTTTTTTGTATTGTTTGTCTTTTACTAAAGGAAGTACTTCAGTCAAACAAGAAATTGGTGTTGGTATCATATTATTAATATTAACTATACCAAGTTCTCCATCTTGAATTTTAAAAATGTCAAGTGCGTCTTTATTCATAGTTAAATGTTTAGGCTTAGGACTTGATAATGGTGCGAAGTAAGTTTGATTATTATAAGTGTAGACAACTCCTACATAAGGTCTAGCTTTACTTTTATTAAAAGCAACTTTATTATCAAATTTTCTTAAATATTTAATGTACTTATCATCTATATAATATATTTTTAATGTTTTCATACGAACCTCCTTAAAATATATAATAAAAGGACGACTTAATTAATAAATCGCCCACTTTTTTCAGTCCCTACTATGGCAAGGGTATTCCGACTTTTTTCAGTCCCTACTATGGCAAGGGATTCCGACTTTTTTCAGTCCCTACTACGGCAAGGGTATTCCGACTTTTTTGTTACAAGACTATGATAGCAAATAAATTGTACTTTGTAAAGAATTTTGTTATAATTTATTTAGAAAGTGAGATGACAATATGGCGAAAAGAAAACAATATGATTTAGTTGGTTATGTTTATGATAGATATAGTAAAGATAATAAGTTTAAAGAAGAAGAAATTCTTAAAATACCAGGAATTTTATTTGACAGTTTAGAAGATATAGATAAGTTTACTGCATCTTTTCCTAGCTTTTATGAATTAAGTAATAGTTTAGATGATAAATATCAAAAGAAAACTAACTTTTCAATTAGAATAGCTGTTAATAATGGTAGATATTCATATCGTAGTGTTATTTATAATAATCCTAGTTTGAGTGAAGTAATTGATAAGTTAAAAGAAGATACAATTACAGTTGCAGGGAAAAAGCGTACTGTGAAACTATATACAGGTAGTAGTACATATTTTAAGGATGTTTGGAAAACCGTAGAAAAGAAAATTTTAGAAGAAGATAGAGATTGGTTTAGCCAAGTTTTTAGTGGTAATTGGTACCTTACTTTAATAAATCAATATTTTAATAGAGATCGTTTTGAAAGTACGCCATCTATTACTATATTAGATTTAGAAAGAGCATTTAAAGACTATGGAGTACTTCGTAAATATCTTACTTTTAAAGAAAATTCTGTTGTTTCTAATTTAAATGTTCCATCATCTAATATTCCTGTTGAAACAACTATTGACAAAAAAGAAGTAAAGACTGGCAATTATACTGATGATATAGTATTAGGTGATGAAGAAGATGATAAAGAAGAATTTTTTGATGAAAAAGAAATAGGAATGATGGCAGGAGATGGAGATGTTCCTTACAAATTTACAGGTAGGAAAATATGAAAGAATTACCAATGTATTTAGAATATTTAGAATATGAAAGACATTATTCTAAGTATACAATAGACAATTACGAGAAAGACATAGAAGAATTTTTAGATTATTTAGATAAAGAAAATATTAACTATTTACATTTAGAGTACAGTGATATAAGACTTTATTTAATGTATTTAAAAGATGAAAAGCATGAGAAGTCTACTTCTATTAGTAGGAAACTTAGTGCTCTTAGAAGTTATTATA
>CAMMMG010000036.1 GCA_946497925.1 uncultured Mycoplasmatota bacterium | reverse complement strand
CTAGAAAAGATTATTATAGGTAAAACTATTAAGAAAGTAGATGTATACTGTGATAATATAATTATTGGTGATAAAGATGAATTTAAAAAAGATTTAGTGGGTGAGAGGATAGAATCTATTACAACAAGAGGTAAATGGATAGTTATCTTTCTTACAACTAAAGCTTTAATATGTCATTTAAGAATGGAAGGAAAGTTTTTCTTTAGAGATCCTAGTGTTCCTAAAGAAAAGCATGAACATGTTATTATCACTTTTACTGATAATACTGATATGAGATTTAATGATGTTAGAAAGTTTGGAAAAATGGCATGCCTTCCTAAAGAACAAATTTATAATTTAAAACCACTTTCTGATTTAGGATTAGAGTACTATGATAAGAGCCTAACACCTAGTTATTTGTTAGAGGCTTTAAAAAAGAAGAAAATGCCTATTAAAACAGCTTTACTTGATCAATCAATTATTACTGGTATTGGTAATATTTATGATGATGAAATCTTATTTGCATCTCATATAAATCCTTTAAGAAGAGCAGATAGTATTAGTATAGATGAAGCGAATGCTATTATTAAAAATACAAAAATAATATTAGATAAAGCTGTTACTATGGGAGGAACTACTATTAAGAGTTTTACTTCTGCAGAAGGAGTACATGGCTTATTTCAAAATGAACTATCTGTTCACGGTAAAAAAGATGGTATTTGTCCTAATTGTGGAGAGAAACTTATTGTTACTAAAGTAGGCGGAAGAGGAACTTACTATTGTCCTAAATGTCAAAAATAATTTTTTGACAAAAGTTAATATTTATGATACTATGAATATGTGAAAGAAATTTACATAAACTAAAAAAGAGAGAGCATTTAACGTGCTTGTGTTAAGTGCTTCTCCTGTAAAAAAGGTTGGGCACCTAATTAAACATGCTGTTTAGTTAAGTGCTTTCTTTTTGTTTTATGTCTTATATTAATATAATGATAACTACAAAAAGTAATACAATAAGTAAAATTATTATAAATAATAATGTTGAAACTAAAAAGTCTTTTTTACTCATAGTATCACCTCCAAATATAAATACTCGGAGATAACACTCAACCATTAAATGTTCTCTATATAAATAGTATCATATTAATTTCTCTATAGCAAGAAAAAATGTAATAAATTAGTTACGAATTTTCGTAATATAATTTAAGAAAAAGACTCTTTTAATTTTAATCAAACTATGCTATAATTATATAGCTTGATTAGAAGGAGTGAAGTAAATAATGAAAAAGACAAAGATTGTTTGTAGTATAGGTCCTGCTAGTAATCAACCTGATGTAATGGAAAAAATGGTATTAGCAGGAATGAACGTAGCAAGAATTAACTTTTCTCATGCTACTATAGAAGAAAGGGAGAAAGCTTGTGCCTCAGTTCGTGAAGTAAGAAAAAGAACTGGTATGAATGTTGCAATTCTTTGGGATACTAAAGGCCCTGAATTTAGATGTGGAGTTATGGAAAATGATTCTATTGAACTTGTTCCAGGTGAGACTATTGATATAGTTAAAGAGACTGTTACAGGTACTAAAGAAAGATTTTCTGTTAATCATCCTAGTGCTATTGATTCTCTTAATGTTGGTGATATTATCTTATTAGAGAATGCTAAGATGAAACTTGAAGTTATCGCTAAATATGAAGATAGAGTTACATGTAAGATTATTGATGGCGGAGTATTAGGAAACCGTAAGAGTATGAGTGTTCCTGGTATTAAACTTAATATCCCATATGTTAGTGATGCAGATCGTGAAGATATTATCTATGCTTGTGAACACGGAGGAGAATTCCTTGCACTATCTTTTGTTTCTACTAAAGAAGATGTATTAGAGGTTAAAGAAATCTTAAAAGAACATGGCAGAGAAGACTTACAAATTATTTGTAAGATTGAGAGTGCCTTAGGTATTGAAAACTTAGAAGATATCTTAAGTGTTAGTGATGGTGTTATGGTAGCACGTGGTGACCTTGGTACTGAAGTACCTAGTGAAATGGTTCCAATCTATCAAAAACAAATGATCAATACTTGTAGAAGACTTGGAAAAATATCTATTGTTGCTACTGAAATGCTTGAGACAATGATGGATAATATTCGTCCAAAAAGAGCAGAAACTAGTGATATTGCTAATGCTGTATTAGATGGTACAGATGCTGTTATGTTAAGTGGTGAAACTACTGTAGGAAAACATCCAGTAGAAACAGTTGCTGCTATGGCTAATATTTGTGAAACTACTGAAAAATATGCAAGTTTTGATTATGCTTTTGACATTGAAAGCTTAGATAATATTACTAAATCTATTGCATCTAATGTTGTACTTAGTACAGATGCACTTGGTGCTAAATTAATCTGTGCTGCTACAATCAGTGGTAGAACTGCAAGAGTAATTAGTAATTTAAAACCAGATGCACCAATACTTGCTTTATGTACTGATGAGAAAACTGGTAGAAGATTAGCTTTAAACTGGGGTGTTTATGCAGATACATTACCATTCTTAGATACAACTGATGAAGTATTAACTAAGAGCGTTGAGAAAGCTAAAGAGTTTATAGAACTTAATGAAGGAGATTTAATCGTAATTACTGGAGGTTTCCCTAATACTGAAACTAAGAGAATTACTAACTTAATGAAGATTGAAGAAATATAAAAATAAGCGAGGATTTATTCCTTGCTTATTTTATTTCTATCTTAGAATTATCAAAGGCTTTAACATCATCAAGTAATGCTTCATGGATTTTTTCTTCTTTACTATCTAGATATACTTCTTCAATTCTATCAACTCTACACTTTTCAGCTTCTAATATAGCATCAACCTTTTTAATAGCTTTATCTAAATCGTCATTAACAACTACATAGTTATATTTAGGTATTTCATTTATCTCTTCATAAGCTCTTTTAAATCTTTTTTCTATTTTATCTAAACTATCAGTTTTTCTATTAATAAGTCTTCTTTTTAATTCATTCATAGTAGGGGGCATTATAAAGATAAAGACAGTTTCATCTAATTTTTCTTTAATTTGTAAAGCTCCTTGTATTTCTATTATTAAAATTACGTCTTCGCCTTTTTCTAAATGCTCTTTAATATATTTTTTAGGAGTTCCATAATAGTTACCAGAATATTCTGCATATTCTAAGAATTCATCTTTTTTTATTTCATTTTCAAATTTGCTTTTAGATAAGAAATAATAATCAATTCCATCTTTTTCGTTACCACGAGCTTCTCTACTAGTACAAGAAATTGATACCCAAATATTCTTTCTTATTTTTAATAATTCTTTAATAATACTATCTTTTCCACAACCTGATGGCCCAGAAATGACTATTAAAAGACCTTGTTTTTTTGTTTTAACCATGTTTTCCATATCTTATTCCTCCTTTATAGGTTTCATCTTATATTCTGCTTCTATTAAGCTTTTATCCTTATCTTTATTAAATATTAAAGAATATATCTTTGTAATTTGATATTCATATTCTAGCATCTTATCTTTTTCTTTTGTAAACTTACTAATAATAGGTATATCTATATCTTTTTTTATTTTATTTAAATAATCTCTTCCACTATTAGAGAAACCTAATAGTCTAATATACCTAATCTTATTAAATTCTTTAGCCATATTTTTAGTATAATCACATAATATATAAATTAAAGTCCTAGAAAGTCTAGAGTAGGTTAGATTTTTACTTTTAACTTTATTAATAAATTCATCAAAACTATAACTATTAAGTATTTCTTTTTTTAGTTTGGTTGCAATACCACTGTCAACCAAATTATATATAGCTAAATCATTACAACTTATTATCTTATACTTTAAGAGATTAAAATAATCATCTAATTTAGGTATTTTCTTATTCTTTAAATAATTATAAGTAATAACTGGAACACTATCTTTAATATCTTTATTATTTAGTAAAGCTTCTCTTATACTAGTTGCACTGTTTATACTCATATTATCTAATTCTTTACTATGATAATCATTGGTTCTTTTAATAGTATGAGGAGTAATTTTATAATTATTAGAGTAAATCGCTTTTACATAACTAATACCTAAAATATCATTAGGTAATTTAAAACAATCTCCTGTTATATCTTCTAAAGCTTTAGATAAAGAAGTAGGGTAGTTATAACCCATTCTTAAATAAACTTGGACTAGGTTATCAAAATCAGGGTTAGAAAGCTCAGTTTCTACTAATTTTTTAATGCCTTCTATATCATCGGATTCACTACCAAATACTAAATCAGTAACTCCTAAATAGTTTAAAATATCAAGAGAACCTTTTGCAAAGATATCTGCTGATGAACAAGAGAAAGGAAAGGGAAGTTCTACTACTAAATCTATTCCATTTTTAATAGCAATAGCAGTTTTCTCCCATTTATCTAATATTGATATATCTCCTCTCTCTGTAAAGTTACCTCCAAGTACTAATATAATAGGACTATTAGGAAACATTTCTTTAACCTTTTCTATATGATATAAATGCCCATTATGAAAAGGATTATATTCAGCGATAATACCAACTATATGTTTAGACAAGACTAACACCCCTTTCTTAATTTGTTTACTAATTATAACACTGTTTTAGTAGTAAATCAATATCACTCTAAATAGCTAGTATCTAAGTGAGCTTTGGTATATATTTTTTCTTTAGGATAAGATACTGGAGGTATGCCAGGAGTTATATTATTCATTACGGCATATATTTGATTTAAATTTTTATTATAAGCTTCTATGACACGATAGGCATCGTAGCCGTATTTATTAATGTCTTTTTTACTTCTATCTATTATTCTTTTCATTCCTTGTTCAATCAATTCTAAATATTTATCACTCATAATACTTCGTTTATATTTATCTACTAAATCTTTATTAACTTTAATACCTGTTTTCTCTAGATTATATACTTCGGCAACTAAACTTAAAGCTTCTTTAAAAGATATATTTTCATAGTCTTTTACGTAATCAAATACATTACCACCATAACCACAACCAAAACAATACATTAGATTCACATGATTAGTTACTCCTAATGATGGTGTTTTTTCAGTATGAAATTGACATAAGAACATAAAACTATCATTTGAATATAGTTTTATTTCATCATGAGTATTATTGACAAGGACAAACGGCAACAAACTAGAGTTAAGCATAACATAATAAATATATTCTTCATCAAATAAATCTTGTAAGAAATAATTATCATTAACAATACGTTTTAATTTTTTATAGTACTGATTGTCCTCATATTCTTCATACTTTAATAAAGTATTTTTAATCTTAAAGTAATCTCTTGTTTTTAATCCTTCAGTGCATCCTTTAATAACAAATTCTTCTATAGTTAACTGCAATATTTCATCAATTTTTTTAGTCATTATATCACCTCAAAACTTATGAATATTATTATACACGCTTTTACAAAACTTTCAAATAGTTATATAATAATTATGAGGATGATGTTATGAAACTTATAACTGCATATGAAAATTTTCTAAATTACTGTGAGTTTGAAAAAGGACTTTCTAATAATAGTATTAAAAGTTATGGCTATGAGATGAAAGACTATATCAGTTTTTTAGAAAAAGAGAAGATAGATAATACAAAAAATATAACTAAAGATATAATTACTAAATATCTAAAATACTGTTATGAACGTAATGAAGATAGTAAAACTGTTGCACATAAACTTACTACTATTAAGAACTTTCATAACTATTTAGAAAAAGAAGAAAATGAGACTAATAATCCTAGTGAATTTATAGATAGACCTAAGACTACTAAAACACTTCCACATAGTTTAACTATCGAAGAAGTAGATAAACTCTTAGATATAGAACTAAACACCCCATTTGACTATCGGAATAAAGCTATGTTAGAATTAATGTATGGTTCAGGACTAAGAGTATCTGAACTTATTAGTCTAACAGTTTATGATATAGATTTTAATAACGATATTGTTAGAGTTAAAGGTAAAGGCAGTAAAGAGAGAATTGTTCCTATTAATGATGTAGAAAAGTATTATTTAAATGAATATTTAGATAAAAGGCATCTACTATTAAAAAAGAAACAGTCTGATGCTTTATTTTTAAACTCTAGAGGAACAGGTATATCAAGGCAAGGATTCTTTAAGAATTTAAAAGAGATTTTAAAAGAAAAAGGTCTTGATCCTGATATATCTCCTCATAGTTTAAGACATTCTTTTGCAACACATTTATTAAATGGGGGAGCAGACCTTAGAAGTATTCAAATGCTCTTAGGACACTCTGATATTGCTACTACCCGTATATATACACATATTACTAATGAGAAAGTTAGGAATGATTACTTAGATAATCATCCAAGGGCCAAGAAGGAGAATTAATTATGAGATTTAAAAGAATATTTTTAATGGTTTTAGATTCCTTAGGAGTAGGGGAAGCGAGTGATGCAGCAAGTTATGGAGATAGTGGTGCGAATACATTAGGTCATATTAAAGAAAATTATGATTTATTTGTTCCCAACCTTGCCAAAATAGGTTTTCTTAATACTTTAAATATGGATGAAAATACAGAGGTTGATGCCTATTATACTATTGCAAGACCTAATAATGCTGGTAAAGACACTTTAGCAGGTCATTATGAGATGATGGGAATTACTTCTAATATCCCATTTAAAACCTTTAATAAAAATGGCTTCCCTATTGAGTTAATAGATGAGATTGAAACAGTTACAGGTAGAAGAGTTATAGGTAATAAATGCAGTAATGATAACAGTATTATTAATGAACTAGGAGAAAGACAAGTAGATTATGGTTCTTTAATAGTTTATACATCGGCAGATTCAGATTTACAAATCGCTGCTCATGAAGATGTTATTAGTCCTGAAAATTTATATAGTTACTGTGAAAAGGTACGTGAATTAACTTTAAAAGATAACTTTTTAGTAGGTAGAGTAATTGCTAGACCTTTTACTGGTAGTAATGGTAAATATAAATTAAATAATGCTGGTAGAAAAGATTATCCAGTTGCTCCTCCATCTAAGACTATTTTAGATGATTTAAATGCTAATAACTATAATGTTATCGCTATAGGTAAAATGAATGATATATTTAGTAAAACTAGTATAAATAAGACATTAAAGGCTAACTCTAATATGGATGCTATTAATAAATTAACTAATGTCATGGATAAAAAATTTACTGGATTATGTATGGTTAATTTATGCGATTTTGATAGTTTATATGGTCATTTAAGAGATGTAGATGGTTATGCTAAAGCGATAGAGGAATTAGATGTAGAAATACCTATGATTTTAAATAAACTAGAAGTAGATGATTTATTTATTATAACAGCAGACCATGGTAATGATCCAACTTTTAAAGGAAATGATCACACTAGAGAAAATGTACCTTTGATATTTTATTGTAGAAATTTTAAAAATCCTAAAAGATTAGAAATACAGGATACCATTGCCGTAATTGGTGCGACAATAGCAGATAATTTTGAAATAACTCCACCTGAAATAGGAACTAGTATATTAGATGAACTAGAGTAGGGAAGAGTAGTGTTAAAACAAAAAAACTAGTAGATATTACTCTATTAGTTTTCTTCTTCATTTTTTTCAAAGCTAGCACATACAGTTTGTTCTTGATCACAAACTTCATCTTTTGGACAATCACAGTTGCTACTAACTTGTATTTCATCTAAGTTGCATTCTTTATTATTACTATTATATTTGCAACTATCGACATCACATTTAATATTTTGTTTTTTCATCTTCTATCTCTCCTTCACTATTTATATTTCCCAAAAATATATAGTTTATTCCCCTATTTTTAAAATTCACTTCCCCTACTTTTACTTTGATTTTTATAAAATAGAGTAGTACTTAATATTAAAGTATTCTTTTTATATATACTATAATATTTAATATAATAAGCAGATAAATTAGCAAAGTATTATAATTAATTAGTGTATAGATATCTTAATCTCAAACAAAGTAATATGATTAAATAATTAATAGAGGTTAAATTAAAAATATTTTAATTTCATAGATAGATGATTAATTATTAAAACAATTAACATAAATTAGTAAGATTTAAAAGATTAACAACTATTAGTCTAAATGATTAAAATATTTAACTTCCTATAATATATATTATGTTAACTAATATATTGACTAAAATATTTTCATACCTATATACACTATTATATTTATTGATAAGTTATAGAAAATAAATTTATTAGTTAAACATAGAAATTAATCCCATTATAATTAAAAATACAATTAAACACGACACAATTACTGCAGGTACTATTGTAGCATCATATAATGTTTTATTATTAGTTTGTTCTTGATTATCTTCATCAATATATTCAGTTTCAGAGTTTTCTTCATCAAAAACATATTTCAATTTTTTATTTATACTAGCTAAATAACCAATGACAAAAACTACTAAAACTAATAAAAGTATTGGAAAAACATAAGTTAAAAATAAACCATAATATGAATTGTATGTTACTATATTTGAAATAGTTTCTGACGCATTATTATCAATCATATAATGAACACCTCTTCACAAGTAAATTATATCAAATTATCTGGTCTACTCCCCTACTTCATTTTATACTTTACATTTAGTTTACACTTAACATATAAACAAAACTAGACCTTAAATCTAGTTATTTTGTTTAATTAAATCATTTCCTTCTGTTTTATTAATAACATAACCTTTTTCATTGGGATATCTTGTATAAAAGAAAAGCAATGGTATACCAGTAGCATTACATATTTTCTTAATTTTATAATCTCTTTTTTTCCTTTTCTTTAAATTATGTGTACTATCATTAAGTTCTATCAATAATAAAACTTTTTTCTAAATTATTATCAAATATGGCAAAATCTATATTTCTAAATAAATCAGTATAATATCTATTATTATTTTCCTTACTTACAATAGAGGCTAAATTAACTTGAGGTATAACTTTATATTCTGGTTCTAGATATTTAATCTTATCATAAAAGTCCCTTTCAGCTTTAGTCATTATTCTTTTCTTTTTATATATAGTCTCTAATTTTTCTCATTTTTAAAATTATTATTTTAAAGAATATTATCAATTACTCTTGTCAAAAAATTAATAATTATTAAAACTGCTATTAGAATTAAAAAGTTATACATTTTATACTTTCCTTGATTGAATCTCTGCTATTTTTTCAAGTACTTCTTTAGCATTAGTCTCATTAATTTCACTGTATCCTAGTTCTCTTAATGCTTGCACTTTAGCAGTATTTAACTCTTGAGTACGACTAAGCTTTTCTTCTTTTTTCGCTTCAATATCTTGAACAAATCTCTTATGAGTTTCTGCTATTTTATTTTTTGATGCACCACCATTATGATATAGAGTCATTGCAGAAAATAGTATACTTTCAAATATAA